>NZ_JAPDBE010000068.1:0-15582 GCF_027705025.1 Aeromonas sp. D3
AGGTTCAGATCACAGAATGGGAGAGAAGTTCAAAAAAATCCCCAAGCGATGCTTGGGGATTTTTGTATAAGAGACAGGCCTTGTGGTACTGAACAACCGTGGTGGGCAATCGTTTGCCGCCCCATGGCACAGCCACTTGCCTCGCTAGCCAGTTGATCCCTTCGCCACCTCGGGTGCCCACTTTCATTGCCGAACGGAGCAAGTGAGGTATCTGATAGACTTAATCTGGTTTCATCCGCAACTGGAGGCGTGATCCAAAGCAAGAAAGTGGGATGTTTTGGTGGCGCAAGGCCCCGCCGCTGGGGTAGTTTCGATAGAACCGACACAGTTTTTGAGGTCTTGTCCATGATCATCTATCTGCATGGCTTTGATGCCACCAGCCTCGGCAATCATGAAAAAGTGCTGCAGCTGCAGTTTATCGATGATGATGTGCGTTTCGTGCACTACAGCACGGTTCATCCCCGTCATGACATGAGCCACCTGCTCAAGGAAGTGAAGAAGCAGCTCGACATGAGCACAGACCCCAAGCCTCTCATCTGCGGGGTGGGGCTGGGAGGTTACTGGAGCGAGCGGATCGGCTTCCTGTGTGGCATCAAACAGGTGATCTTCAACCCTAATCTGCACCCCGAGATCACCATGCAGGGCAAGATAGACAGACCGGAAGAGTACGAGGATATAGGCACCAAATGTGTGTCTGAATTTCGTAGTAAAAATTCAGGAAATTGCCTCTGCATCCTTTCCGTTCAGGATGAAATCCGCGATAATGGCGACATTGAGCGTGAATTGAAGAATTATTACAACATCGTGTGGGATGAGCGAGAGACTCACAAGTTCAAAAATATCTCTCATCACCTGCAACAGATGAAGGCTTTCAAAGAAGCCTGATCGATTGTCACGTCATGGATTCAACTATCAAGGGAGCCGATGGCTCCCTTCGCTTTAATGGAACCGAGGTAATTAACCATGACCAATATTGTTGTCGTCGGCGGTGGAGCTGGCGGTCTGGAGCTGGCTACCAGCCTGGGTCGCAAACTGGGCAAGAAGAACAAGGCCAAGATCACCCTGGTCGACCGTAACCGTACCCACCTGTGGAAACCCCTGCTGCACGAAGTGGCCACCGGCTCCATGGACGCGGGTATCGATGCCCTGAGCTACCAGTCCCATGCCAAAAACCACGGTTTCGATTTCCAGCTGGGCAGCCTGACTGACATCAAGCGCGATGAAAAACGCATCGTGCTGGGGAAGATCGTCGACGAGAATGGCGACATAGTGGTGCATGAGCGGGAGGTGCCGTACGACATCCTGGTGATGGCCATCGGTTCCGTTTCCAACGACTTCAACACCAAGGGCATCAAGGATCACTGCATCTTCCTGGACAGCCCCTCCCAGGCGCACCGTTTCCACAACAGCATGATGAACCGCTTCCTGCAGTTCGCCACCGAATACCAGCCTGGTGACAAGGTGAAGATCGCCATCGTTGGCGGCGGTGCCACTGGCGTCGAGCTCTCTGCCGAGCTCTATAACGCTGTGGAGCAGCTCTATGCCTACGGTTTCAAGAACCTCACCACAGAGAGCCTGAAGGTGACTCTGGTGGAAGCGGGCCCCCGCATACTGCCAGCGCTGCCGGAGCGCATCAGTGGTGCGGCTCATCAGGAACTGGTCAAACTGGGGGTGGATGTGCGTACCGCCACCATGATCACCGAAGCCACCAGCGATGGGCTGCACACCAAGGATGGGGAGCTCATCGAAGCTGACCTCATGGTGTGGGCTGCCGGTATCAAGGCGCCGGATTTCATGAAGGATATCGCCGGCCTTGAAACCAACCGCATCAACCAGCTGGTAGTGAAAGAGACACTGCAAACCAGCCGTGACGAGAACATCTTCGTCATCGGTGACTGCGCTGCCTGCCCGCAGCCGGATGGCAAATTCGTGCCGCCACGCGCCCAGTCCGCCCACCAGATGGCGACCCAGGCATGCAAGAATATCCTGGCCAAGCTGGAAGGGGGCGAGATGAAGCCTTACCTCTATCACGATCACGGCTCGCTGGTCTCTTTGAGCCGCTTCTCCACAGTGGGCAGCCTGATGGGCAACCTGATGCGTGGCTCCATGATGGTGGAAGGCTACATAGCACGCATGGTTTACATCTCGCTGTACCGGATGCACCAGGTCGCTCTGCACGGCTACATCAAGACGGGTCTCATCATGCTGGTGGGCCGCATCAACCGGGTACTGCGCCCGACCCTGAAGCTGCACTAAGCTGCCATCAGCACACGAAAAGGAGAGGCCTAGCCTCTCCTTTTTTTATCGTTCGGACCCAGGTTTCGTCGATGGGCGCGAGCCAAATGGCGGCATGTCGCCTGCAACGGCAACCATTATCGTGCAACTGGCTATTAGGGGGCGGGGGATGTTGTCCGGCCGAGGTTTGGGGTAGTCTGAAACCCATTTTCACCTCAGGAGCGCAAGATGATCCTCTCAACCACCCCCACGCTGGAAGGCAAAACCATTCGTGAATACCGCGGCATCGTAGTGGGAGAAGCCATTCTCGGCGCCAATGTCTTCAAGGATCTGTTTGCCGGTATCCGCGATATCATTGGTGGCCGCGCCGGTGCCTACGAAAAAGAGCTGGCCCGCGCCCGCGAGATTGCCTTCGATGAACTGAAAGAGCGCGCGCAGGCGCTGGGCGCCAACGCCGTGGTCGGTATCGATATCGACTATGAGGTGGTGGGGCAGAACGGCAGCATGCTGATGGTCAGCATCAGCGGTACCGCCGTTGTAATCTAAGCCCTGTCAGCCATTGAAAAACCGGCAACCTTCTGCCGGTTTTTCTGTTTCTGCCCCGGCGTTGAGCGGAACTGTGACAAATCCGGTGATCTTGCTGGCCAGCCTGCATACGCAGGGTTGCCCACTGCCGCCATACTGAAGCAAGGAAAACGGGCAGAGAGGTCAATCATGTGGCATTTTCGCTGGTTATTGTTGTGGTGCTGGCTGGGCAGCGCCGCGGGGGCCAACATTCAGGCGGTAACAGAGGAGCTTCCTCCTTACAACTATCGGGACAGAGACGGTCTGGTAACGGGTCTGTCGGTGGATCTCCTGCAGCGGATGGTCGACAGGAGCAAGCTTTCGCTCGACAGCAAGGGGGTGCAACTCCTGCCTTGGGCGCGGGCCTATCAGATGGCATTGCATCAGCCCAACACCGTCATCTTCAGCATTGTTCGTCTGCCGGAACGAGAGGCTCTCTTTCATTGGGTTGGCCCCATAGCGCCTCGCACCCTCTGGTTTTATCGCCTGGCGAAACGGGAAGAGGTGACGGCCAGCCATCTCTCTGAGCTGGCGCCCTGGCGGATTGCGGTGGTGCGTAATTCCGCAGCGGCACGGGAGCTTGCCGAGATGGGGCTCAACCTGGTGCTGGTGCACGATGAGGATGACAAGTTTCGCATGATGCTGCGCAGGCGAGCGGACATAGCACCTGCCCTGCAGATGGGGGCGGCTTATCACATAGAGTCGCTGGGCCACAGCTATTCGGATTTTGTCCCCCTGTTTCAGTATCAGGACACCAAGCAGTTCTACTTTGCCTTCAGCCTGGAGACGGACGAGGCCATCATCAAGGCACTGCAAGGGACCCTGGACAGCATGCGCGCGGATGGGACTTACGATGAGATCACCCAGAAATGGGAGCGTCGCTTCTGGATCAGGCCGGCGAGCGAATGAACGTCTGCGCGGCGGCCCATGTCACTGAGGTGGCAAGGGTGGCTGTGATGGTTCGCCGCGTTTCGCCCAATCGCTCACCAGGGCCAAGCAGCTTATCCTGATGGCTTTAGGGTCATCTGCGGGTTACTATGAGTCCTTCAAGGTCGGCGCCATAATGCCAGATGGCCGCACTCGGGACAGGACACCTGACAATGACATCACTCAAGCCGCCAGGGCTCAAGCCTGGCGACACCATAGGTTTTTTCTCCCCCTCCAGCGCGGCCACTGCTTGGGCGCCAAACCGCTTTGCCCGTGCAAAGCGGTTTATGGAAGCGCAGGGCTTCAGGCTCAAGGCGGGCAGCCTCACCGGCCAGCAGGATCACTGGCGATCCGGCACCATAGCCGCGCGGGCTGCCGAGCTCAATGAACTTATTCGCGATCCGCACGTGCGTTGCATCATGTCGGTGATTGGCGGCAGCAACTCAAACTCCCTATTGCCGTATCTCGATTTTGATGCGCTCAAACGGGATCCCAAGATCATCATCGGTTACTCGGACGTGACGGCCCTGCTGCTCGGCATTTATGCCCAAACCGGCCTCGTCACCTTTTATGGCCCGGCGCTGGTGGCCTCGTTCGGTGAATGGCCGCCCCTGGTAGATGAGACCCTGGCCGGGTTCAGCCAGGTCTGCCTGGCGGGTGGGGGCGCCGTGCCTCATACCTTGCCGACCCCTGCTTATTGGACCGACGAGCGGCTCGATTGGGAAAACCAGACTCGGGCCAAGCAGTGTCAGCCCAATCGGTTGATCTCGGTGGGGACAGGACGGGTGCGGGGACGGCTGCTGGGTGGCAACCTCAATACCCTGACGGGGATCTGGGGCTCTCCTTACATGCCGGCCATAGCGCACGGAGATATTCTGCTGCTGGAAGACAGCCTCTTGACAGCTGATACGGTGGAGCGCTCCTTCGCCCATCTCAAGCTGTGCGGTGTGTTTGACCGCATCGGCGCCCTGGTTCTCGGCAAGCACGAGCTGTTCGATCATCAGGGCAGTGGCAAGCGGCCGCTCGATATTCTGCTGGAGGTGGTGGGGACGCCGCGTTTCCCCATATTGGCGGAGTTTGACTGTGCCCACACTCATCCCATGCTGACTCTGCCTCTTGGCATCGAGGCTGAGCTGGATCTCGATGCCCGTACCCTTACCTTGTGCGAACCCTGGCTTGGCGAGTGAGTGATCCCGTCAACCGCATTATGCAAAGAGGCCGCAACTGCGGCCTCTTTTATCTTGCCTGCAATGGCGATCATGGCAGGGCATTGGCCCTGAAGCTGGCCCGGATCTGGGGCACAAGGGGGGAGACGTCGAAGCCTTTCTCCTCCCCCAGCACAGGGTGGAGCAGGGGGAGATCCGGGATCGGGGTCAGATCCCCTGCCAGCAGCTGGCGAGTGGCCTGGCCCATCTGGTAGAGCTGGCGTACAGGGGCGAATTGCCGTTCGAGAGAGAGGGCACCATCATCGCGGGTAAAAGCCATCATGGGGATCTGGTAGCTGGCGTCACGGGGCGGTTTGTTGCCGTGAATGCCCTTGCCTGCCGACATCAGAAAAGGTTGATGATCGCCAAAGGCCACCACCAGATAGCGTTTGCCAGAATTGTCCAGCCGTTTGAGCAGCCGCTCCAGGGAAGCCATGGCATCCACCACCCCCGTGTAGTAGGTGTTGAGCAGCTGGCGATCTGCCGCACTCTGATCCGGACAAGCCTTGTCGAGTTGCTGGGCCTGATAGCGATCCCCGTCGAAGGGGCCGTGGCCCTGCATGGTAACCGCGTAAGCAAAGAGCGGTGAGGCGTCCTGCTCGCTGCGTCTGAGCAGATGGTCGATCAGCGCATCGTCCGAGATGTAAAGCCCCTTGTGCTCGAGACTGGTAAAGCGGGTATCGAACCAGCGTTCCTCATAGCCAAGGGCCGGCATCGCCTTGGCACGGCCCCAGAACTTCTCCACGTAAGGGTGGGTAAACAGGGTGTGATAGCCGCTTTGCTTTGCGCTTTGTGCAAGGCCGGGCACCTGCTCGGACAGGTAGTAATAGGGCACGACTCCCTGCTTGAGCAGGCCCACCGGCAGACCCGTGTTCATCTCGAACTCGGCCAGCACCGTCATGCCGCCTGTGGTGGGGGAGTGGATGGTCTTTTGCCACTGCTGCACGCTGGTGGGCAGGCTCAATGTGGGAGGTGGGGCGCAGATCCTGCCCTGCCAGCCGAGCCAGAGCGACTCGTATTGCAGCACTATTACCAGATCGAAGCGGGGGGGCTGTCCCTGGCTCACATGGCTGATTTGCGGAGTGAACTCATTGATCTGCAAGGGATAGCGAAACACACTGCCGCTTTGCAGCATCTCGTCCACCAGATTGAACAGATAGAGGCCGGGGCCGGAGCGGATGAGATCCCTGTGATAGTTGACCGCCCTGTCCACGTAGCGAATGTTGGCCCCCAGCAGCTTGTTGCCGGTCTGGGTCGCGAACACACACAGGGCAAAAAAGGCGGCGGTGGCGGCGGTTGTGCGAAACAGGCCGCGCAAGACCCAGCGTGACAGGGCGAAACGCCAGCAGACAAACAGCAGCGCAGCGACGCCGAGCACAGGCAATACCGGATGCTGATCCAGCAGGATCCGCAGCAGTGCCAGCAGATTGCCAAGGTCGTCACCCCCCAGCGGCACCCCGTAGATGGCGATCTTCATGAAGTTGGCGAGCAGGCCAATGCCGGAAAGCGCCGTGAACACCAGTCCCATATAGAGATTGAAGCCCGCCAGGGCACAGAGGCTCCAGCCCAGCACCATACTGCCCCAGGCGAGATAGTAGTGCTCGGGCCTGAAGCCGGACCAGAGCAGAAACTCCCCCAGTTTGAATACCACAAAGCCGTGCAGCAGCACGAAGGTGAGGTTGCCGAGCAGCAGGCTGCCGATGATCCGCCAGCGCAAACTGCGCCTGAGCTTGGGCAGCAGGGCTTTGAGCACGGCGGCGCTCAGTGCCAGTACCAGTACCAGGCTGGTGAAGAGGTAGGTGAGGTTGAAACCCTGCTCCGGCAGAGTCTGCAGGATCTGGCTGAATTCAGCGCTCTCGGGTCGATCTGCCAGCAGCAGGCCGATCCGCAGCTGATAGCGACTGGCGAGGGCATCGTCCGGTGCCCGCAAGGTGCTGTTGAGATCCAGGGTGCAGCGCCCTTTATTGCATCGCTGGCGTTTTTCTACCGCCTGGCTCAGCTGATCTATGCGCTCCCCTTTGTCGTTGAGCAGCTCCACCCGCACCTTGTCCCCCGCTTGCAGCGGTTTGAGCAGCTGCCACTGGCTGCGCACCACCAGATAGAGGCCGCGGTTGTCACTCTTGTAGAGCAGGGAGTGGCGAGTGAGCGTCGCTATGGGTTGGTCAGCAGGTCCCAGCACCAGCGGCCGGGCCTGGCCGAGCCAGCTGCCGGGATTGATCTGCGGCAGTATCAGGGTCAGCAGCAGCAGCGCAGCCAGCAAGCCAAGCAGCAGGGAAGGCAGGCTGGGGATCCTGGCTGACCGGCGTGCTGAGGAGGGGACTTTCATATGAGCTCATCCTTTGAGCGAGTAACGACGAATGGCTGCTGCATTTAATGTGACCCGATGGTGAGGGGCTTGTTCCTTGTTGTCAATTTAATGACCAAACAATGAATATTTCGTGACCATGGAGCCATGCAAACTGTGATCCGGATCGGGCCGTCACACTCATTCTGTGATGAAAGCGTCATCATGACGCTTTGCTGCTGGTCTGTACCTGCCTTGCTGCTTAGTCTCTCAATAATGGATGGAGGTACATGTATGAATCCCAAGGTAGCGGCACGTCAGGCAAGATTGCTCCGCATGCTGGAGAGCAAGGAGGAGATCCGGATCGGGCGCGAGCAGGATTGCCCCTTGCCACTGGCACAGCTGGTGAGACTCAGAGAGGATCATCCCGCCGTGCTCAAGGTCTATCGTCACGGGCTCACCGCCGAGGTGTTTCACCTCAAGGTGGAGGGGCATCACTGGTGCCTGAAACGGCGCAGGCATGACTCCCTGGTGGCCAATATCGACGGCAAGACCGCCTTCCTGACCGAGCTGGAGCGGCGCCGCGAGATAGAGGCGCTGCGTGAGCTGCATCCCACCATTCTCTCTCACGTGGTCTGTACCTGCTTTGGCTCGGCCAGGGCAGGGGTGCTCGTCTCTCCCTGGTTGCGAGGGGTGCCGGTACACGACCTCAATGAGCGCAACCTGGCCCAGATGCTGGCGGTGCAGGCCGAGCTCGCCCATTGGGGCTGGTTTGACTGGGATCCGAGCCCGGGCAACCTGCTCGATGATGGCCAGCAGATCGCCGTGTTCGATTTTGGCTACATGTGGCCGTTCGATCCCCGTCATGAATTCAACTCAAACGGCCTCTCCGATCCCCAGTTTCATGTGCCGGAACGGCTGGAGACCCGCACCCTCTCGGGTCTCTGGCTCGACGAGCCGGATCCGTTGCCGCAGTTTCGCTACTGGCGTGGCCTCTGTCTGAGCTGGGTGCAGCGCGAATTGCAATATCTGACCCGGGAGGGGGCAAGCTCGGCAGTGCTGGCTCGATTGCAAGGGTTGCAGGGGGAGTGGCGCTCGGCACTGACAAGCGATGACGCGCTGGCCGCCAACTGGTGGCGGGACATGTATCGCAGCCATCGGCTCGACATCATGGATGACCTCAGCGGCAAGAGCTGCGGCCCGCTCACTCTGCGCCGGCTCGACTGGCTTGAGAAGGCGGTGGCCGACCATTTCGCCGAGCTGGCGGATAATCTGGGGCCTGACGAGACCGGCTATAGCCAGGCAGCGCTGCTGGCCAGACTCGCGGGTCTGCGTGAGGAGATCCGCACTTGCCTGTTGCCGGTGCCGACCCTGGTGGGGTAGGCGCTGGTATCTGCATCGATGACATGGGCATCAACGACAAGAGGGGCACCCTGAGTGCCCCTCTTTTATGCCGTGTCAAACCTCGGCTGGCTCAGTCGAGCAGCTCCTGGTGGAGGCGGTTGACGATGTGGCCCGCTTCTTCTTCCTTGACCAGGAAGCAGAGATTGTGGGCACTGGCGCCATAACAGATCATGCGGATGTTGTGCTCGCGAATGGCGTCAAAGACCTGACTGCCCACCCCGGCCGCCTCGCTCATGCGGTTGCCGATGAGCGCCACCAGTGCCAGACCGGTTTCCACCTTTACCTTGCACAGCTGACCCAGCTCGGCCAGCACTTTGTCGCTGAGCACGGGCTCGCCGTTGCTCTGGCTGCCGGTGTGATCCAGGGTGAGCGACACGCTCACTTCCGAGGTGGTGATGAGATCCACCGAGATGCGGTGGCGGGCCAGGATGCCGAACACCTCGGCCAGGAAGCCGTAGGCGTGGAACATGTTGAGGCTGTGCAGGGTCACCAGCACTTGCTGGCGGCGCAATGCCACGGCGCGAAACAGCGGGTTGGTGCTGGTGCTGGCGCGGATCCAGGTGCCGCCGGCGGCGGGATCCTTGCTGGAGCCGACAAAGACAGGAATGTCCTGGCGCACCGCAGGTTGCAGGGTGGCCGGGTGCAGCACCTTGGCGCCAAAGGTAGCCATCTCGGCCGCTTCCACGAAGCTTATTTCGGGAATGGGGCGTGCACGTGTCACCAGTCGCGGATCCGTGGTGTAGATGCCGGGCACATCGGTCCAGATCTCTATGGTGCCCGCATCCAGCGCTTCGGCGAGCAGGGCGGCGCTGTAATCGGAGCCGCCACGACCGAGCGTGGTGGTGCGGCCATCGGCATCCGAGCCGATGAAACCCTGGGTGATGATGAGGCTGTCGCCGAGTAGAGGCCCCAGCGCCTGTTGGCAGAGGTCGCGAGTGGCGGCGAGATCCACGGTCGCCTTGCCAAAGCGGCTGTCGGTGCGCATCAGCTGGCGCACATCCTGCCAGTGGGCCTTGATGCCACGCTGGTGCAACAACTCGGTGAAGAGGCGGGTAGACATCAACTCGCCACAGGCGATGAGCCTGTCAGCCAGTTCCGCATCCGTATGCTGACTGGCCTGGCGGGCCATGGTGCGGATCTCGCCGAGGGTGGCATGGATCAGGGTACTCACGTCGGCGGGATCGCCCAGTGCCGTCAGTATGGCCTGCTGGATCTCGGCCAGTTTGGCCAGCTGTGCCTCCTGGCCTGCCTCGTCCAGATCGCCCTGGGCCAGTGCCACCAGCAGATTGGTGACGCCGGCGCTGGCGCTCAGTACCACCACCCGGGTTGCCGGATTGGCCAGCACCACGTTGGCGCAATTGTTCATGGCCGCGGCATTGGCGACACTGGTTCCGCCAAACTTGGCGACATTGATCGGGCTCATTGCTTACTCCTGTCTTAATATAAAAATCCGGTTCCATCGGGCAAAAAGAGAGGAGGAGGCTGAAAATGGCAGGAATGAGAGAAGCTATCCCGGCCAGAAGCACTCCACCCGCAGAGCCCATCCCGTACCCGCCCCTGATGGGGCGCGGTGGGGGATGACCACTACCGATGACAACCCGGGGGATTCAGCCCCCGCAGCCGACGTTGAGGTATCCAGTTGCCTCACCCGTCTCGGCGCTGCTCCCCCTGACCCAAGTTCATCGGACGCTGGTGTCCTCCCTTGGGCTGCCTGGGCAGCGCTCCTCTTCTGGCTCCACCGCAGGCGGTGGAGTGCAATTAGAAATACCCTGTGCTGGATTGCACTGTCAATCGAGATTGTGAAAAAGTTAACAATCGACGACAACTCGGCACAAGATCAACAAGTTACGAAATGGTTTTTGACAAAACCTTGGAGCGGCGCTGCCAGTTGTAGAGCCGTTGCCGTTCCACCGGCAGGTCTTCCACCTCCAGCGGATCGAAGCCCCGTTCCCGGAACCAGTGAATGGAGCGGGTAGTGAGTACGAACAGGCGACGAATGCCGAGCCGCTTGGCCCGCTCGGCCACCTTGGCCACCAGCTGATCCCCCCGATTGGAGTTGCGATACTCGGGGTGAATGGCGACGCAGGCCATCTCCGCCATCGCCTCTTCCATGAAGCAGTAGAGCGCCGCGCAGCCGATGATGAGGCCGTCGCGCTCTATGATGGTGAACTTGTCTATTTCCATCTCCAGCTGCTCGCGAGAGCGGCGCACCAGAATGCCGTCCTCCTCCAGCGGGCGAATGAGATCCAGAATGCCGCCAATGTCTTCGATGGTGGCGGCGCGGGCCTGCTCGGCGCTTTCCCGCACTATCTGGGTACCGAGGCCGTCGCGACTGAACAGCTCCTGCAACATGGCGCCGTCATCCTGATAGCTCACCAGATGGGAGCGGGGCACGCCGCCCCGGCAGGAGGCAATTGCCGCACGCAGGTAACGGGCTGTGCCGGACATCTCTTCACCCGCCTGCTCCAGCTCCACCAGCAGCTCCTCGGCCTGCTCGGGGAAGAGCTCCGAGATGGCTTCGCCGTGTCTGTCCATGACGCCCTGGGTGCTGCTGAAACAGATAAGCTTGTCGGCTTTGAGATCCACTGCCACCCGGCGGGCGACCTCTTCCGAGCTCAGGTTGAAGCTCTCGCCGGTGACCGAGCAGCCGATGGGGGAGATGAGCACCAGCCCCTTCTGATCCAGCTGGCGGGTGATCCCCTCCACGTCAATGCGGCGTACCCGACCGCTGTGACAAAAGTCGATGCCATCATCCACCCCCAGCGGCTGGGCGGTGACGAAGTTGCCACTCACCACACTGATGCGGGCCCCCTGCATGGGGGTGTTGGCCAGCCCCATGGAGAGCTGGGCCGTGATGTCGTACTGCAGGCCGCCACACACCTGTTTGATGATGGCGAAGCTCTCGTCATCGGTGACCCGGATCCGCCTGTGGTACTGGGCTTCGATACCCGCACGAGCCAGTGCCTCGTCGTTTTGCGGACGTGAACCGAACACCAGTACCAAACGAATTCCCAGCGTCTGCAGCAAGGCGATATCGCTGACGATATTGGCAAAATTGGGGTGGCAGATGGCTTCCCCGCCCATCATCAGCACAAAGGTGGCACCTCTGTGCACATTGACATAGGGGGTAGACTGCCGAAAGGCATAGACCAGGCTGGGTTCGCGTTCACGCACTTGAGGCTTCTTCCATAAAAAAACAGCAATGGGCTCAATATATGAAAATAAATTCACAAATCAAGACTAAATATTGATTTAGCCATTTTATGCCACCATTTTGTCCGCTTGATGACGCTGAAGAAAAACGAGAGACGAGAAGGCGGTGAAAAATACAGCAACACCAGTCTGGCTGTGGCCTTGGTTGATCCCGGCTCATAACCTGTTATCTTCGAGACTCCTTTTCGTCAGCTGTGCGATGACACAGGTTTTTATACAAGGACAGGGTTCATGGAACAGATTATTTCACCGGCAGATGCACTGCCGGGACGCCGCGATGCGATGGTGATTGGCCAGCAACATGCCGTCAATGGTCACCCGACTCAGGGCCCCTGGCCTGAAGAGATGGCAGTAGCCTGGTTTGGCATGGGGTGTTTCTGGGGTGTTGAGCGTCTGTTCTGGCAGCAGCCCGGTGTCTACTCCACCGCCGCTGGCTATCAGGGTGGCGTCACCCAGAATCCCACCTACAAGGAGGTGTGCAGCGGTCTGACCGGTCACGCCGAAACGGTACAGGTGGTGTTTGACCCCAGCGTCATCAGTTATGCTGCCCTGCTCAAGCTGTTCTGGGAGCAGCATGATCCGGCCCAGGGCATGCGTCAGGGTGGCGATGTCGGTACCCAGTACCGCTCGGTGATCTTCTATGGCGACGAGACCCAGCAGGTGATCGCCCAGCAGAGCCAGGCCGCCTATCAGCAGGCCATGATGGCCAGTGGCGACAGCCGTGCCATCACCACCCGCATCTTGCCGCTGGTGCCCTTCTATTACGCCGAGGATTACCATCAGCAATATCTGGAGAAAAATCCGGAAGGGTATTGCGGACTGGGGGGGATCGGAGTCTGTTTGCCGCCGAGCCTCAATCGCTAACAGATGGCGCCATGCTAGATCACCCCTGCTTTGATACCAAAAGAGGCCGCATTTGCGGCCTCTGTTTCACCTGATGTCGACTGACTGTCGGCGCAGTGAAAAAAATCGTAAAAAAATATGTCATGAACGGGAACTAAATAGAATTGGCCCTGCCGAACTAAGTAGCTTCCAAGGATGGCAGCCAAGACCAGACACATTTCTTGCCTCGACCTTCACTGAACGCCACTGAAAAGCTGGATAGATTGAAATGATAGCAAGCAGGGCTGCCCATTGAGGCGGCCCTTTTCATGTGTGCTGTGTGCGGAAAAATACGGGCGTCTGGGTCGGCGCCACGGGGATCAGGTGTCTCGACGGATTAGCTGATGGCGCCGTCAAACAGGTTTTTGATGAGGTCGATGAACTCTTCGAGGAAGGCTTGCTGGGCCGGGGTAGGGGCACGCAGCCAGACGGCGGAGAGCACCTCTTCCAGATCGGCGACCACGGCATCGGCTTCCTGCATGATCATGAAGCGCAATTTGGGATCGAGCTGCGGGTTCTGTTCGCAGATGGCCATCAGGTTGCTCGCCACCCGGCTGCTCACCAGATCTTCGATGGTCTGTTCACCACCGCTCTGCTGCTGGGCTTCAAACAGTCCCAGACTCTCCACCAGATACTCAATCAGGGCGATATAGCCTTCGCTTTCTACAACCATGGCGGCCTCAATCCTCAACAATACGAAAAAACTGTGCGTATTTTAGTGGCTGGTCCTAGCTTGGCAAGCGGCAGTGCAGACGATAGCGGATAAAACTGACTCCACCCCGTTCCACGCTTTCCAATCCGGTCAGCTCAAAGCCATACCGTAAAAATAGCCCATAGCTGAAGGCGCTGGCTTCCGTCGTCAGAGTCTCGATGCCGAGCCGACCGGCCTGGCTGAGGGCGGTGGCGAGCAAGAGGCCGCCAAGCCCCTGGCGTTGGTGGTCTGCGCTCACATAGAGCAGGCTCAGGTGACCATCGTCGCTGAGGGTGACGAAGCCAAGCACGGCGCCGGCTTGCTCCAGCACCCAGCCGTGGTGCTCACGCAACTGGCTGACAAAGCCGGGATGATGGGCACCGAGGGCCCACTGCGCTACCTGCGCCTCGCTATAGTGCTCGGGGCCGCGTTGGCGCACCGACTGCTCGAACAGGGCGATGAGGGCAGGGATATGCGGCTCGCTCAGCGGGACTATCTTGGGCTGCTCTGGCATGGGGCGGCTCACAGTGTCGGAGCTTGCGGCCGTTTGGCCTTGGGCAGACCGGCAACCACCCGCTCATAGGAGTGGTGCACCCAGCCTTGCCAGAGATCGCTGGCCAGGGTGTCGCTCAGGGTAACCGTGTTCCAGTGCTGCTTGTTCATGTGCCAGCCGGGTTTGACCTCGGGATGGATCTCCCGTAGCAGCAGGGCGAGCTCGGGCTCGCATTTGAGGTTGATGGTGAGCGGCTCTGCCTGCCAATTCACCAGTGCGAACATCTTGCCGGCGATGCGATAGACCAGGATCTCCGGGCCGAAGGGGGTGTCCTCCTGAGTGCCCGGCAGGGTCAGCAGAAAGGCTCTCAAACTCGTCAACTCCATGGTCACGCTCCTCGCCAGTTGCCATGCAAACGTATTTTTTGGGTGAAAATATCTGCTAAGATGCGCGCCTACTATACCCCAATGCCGTCGATGAGGGAGTCGCAAGATGCTGTATCACAAGACGTTCGAGCTTGGCCCCGACAGGGATTGGGTGGTATTCGTGCACGGCGCTGGTGGCAGCTCCTCCATCTGGTTCAAGCAGCTGCGCGCCTATCGCGAGCACTTCAACGTGCTGCTGCTGGACCTGCGTGGCCACGGTCAGTCCCACCAGTTGCAGCAGGTGGTCAAGGGTCACTACAGCTTCCGGGCCGTGACCGAAGACATAGTGCGCCTGCTCGATCATCTCAATATCCGTTGCGCCCACTTTGTCGGCATCTCCCTTGGCACCATTCTCATTCGCCATCTGGCGGAGCTCTGCCCGGAGCGGGTCAAGAGCATGGTACTGGGCGGCGCCATACTGCGCCTCGACATCCGCTCGCGGGTATTGGTACAGCTTGGCCGGGTTGGCCAGCACATCCTGCCCTACATGTGGCTCTACCGCCTGTTCGCCTTCATCATAATGCCGCGCCAGCACCATCAGGAGTCACGCAACCTGTTTGTGCGCGAGGCGCGCAAATTGTGCCAGAAGGAGTTCAAACGCTGGTTCCGCCTCGCCACCGAGGTCAACCCCCTGATGCGCTACTTCAAGGAGCGGGCCCTGCCGATCCCGACCCTCTATGTGATGGGAGAGGAGGATCATATGTTCCTAGCGCCGGTGCGCGAGCAGGTGGCCCGCGATGTCAGCTCCTCGCTGGCGGTGATCGAACAGTGTGGCCATGTCTGCAATGTGGAGCAGCCTGAGCAGTTCAACCGCCGCACCCTGGCATTTCTCAAATCCCTTGCCCGCGGCCGCAAATAAATCTTCGACCAATCCCCCGCATAGGCAAAGCAGGGGATATATCCGGGCTAGTGCATATCTACTATGTGAGGTTGGAGATTCCTATTCTATTTTTCCCAAAAAATCAGTAAGTTTTTAAGGTAAATCCTCACCACCTTTGTATAAGGCACCATTGCAACGTTTTATCCGTAAGTAACCATAGTGACAGCCTTTTAATACTCCATGTTTTTCAATGGCCGCAATAGTATAATTGGAATATGATGGAGTATATATGCATTTCCTATTATGAAGTTGGCGTAAATACTTCTGGTAAAATCGAATGGCCAGTATAGCAATGATCCTCATAGGGAAGGTGCGAACAAGTCCCTGATATGAGATCATGTTTGTCATCTGGAGCCATGGAACAGGGTTCATCATGAGT
>NZ_JAPDBE010000069.1:0-11400 GCF_027705025.1 Aeromonas sp. D3
TCATGATGAACCCTGTTCCATGGCTCCAGATGACAAACATGATCTCATATCAGGGACTTGTTCGCACCTTCCTTAGGTGATTTCAGTCTGCGTTAATTAAAAAGGGGCTTCCCAAATTAGTCGTAAGAATGCTTACCCAGCCCCAACTGACCGTTATAATGGGGGCTGCCTGTCAGTGATGGTCGTGTGAACTTAGTTGTTCATGACATTGGCATCAATCCAGAGGGGGAGCGAACCACGATCAGAGACCAGTTGTATTGAGGTTAGTTGGTAATGTGGTTTAAGTAACTGGGGGCGATTCAGCTCATAGGGCAACTGGCTAAACTGCTCTCGTTTTTTCTCTTGAATTCTTGTAGAAGATATGGATTGGCACAATTGTAGCTATCAATTAAATCCGGGCACTTCTGTCTTTTAAATAAGTCGTCTTCTATAGTATTTAGAATGCAATATAATTATAGGCGCAAACATATAGAAAGTAGGTAATCTGAGCCCATCTTTTTGATGGGCTCTGTATATCACCTAGTACAGGGGTAAATGAATTGAAATCTATTTTGCGATGGGAGGAGTGCTACTACTCAGCGTTTCTAAAAAATCTACAATAGCAGAGATTTCTGATTTTGTGAGATTTAATACATGCAACTTTCCTGAACCTTCAGGAAATAAAGGGTCATACCTATATTCATTGATTTTTAATTTACTTGCTACAATTTTCACACCCATGGCATTATTGTATGCAGTAATTACTTCTTCCAAATCAAACCGACCAGTATGCATGTATGGAGCGGTATGTGCCAGCTCTCTTAACGATGCGACTTTAAATTTCCCAGAATCTTCTGGGTTAAGCGTTACGTTGTAACGGCCTAGGTCCCTAGCTGGGAGGTTGTAGTCAGACAAACCTATGTCTTCAAAATCATTGTTAGTAAAGTTCGGACCTGAGTGACAGTTCATACATTTCGCTTTGGTCCTGAATAAATGTAATCCCCAAAGTTCTTGGTTGGTTAGAGTAGCCTCACCCTTCAAAAAACGATCAAACTTGGCGTCAGTCGATATAATCGATCGTTGGAACATAGCTAATGATTTGGCAATGATCTCAGTTGTTAAATGATCACTGCCGAATGCTGCTAATGTATCTGAACTATAATCGTCAAATAGACCTTTTGAAACTCTATCTTCAAGCTCCTCTATCGGTAAGTTCATTTCAATTGGGTTGGCTATAGGTTTAAGGGCTTGTTCTTCCAAATTGGTAGCTCCTCCATCCCAGAATAGTGATGTCTGGAAAGCTGAGTTAATAATACTTGGTGCATTTCTTGTACCTTTCTCTCCATTATGTCCAACAGAGACCGTAAGGTTGTCATCCCAACCCTGAGATGGTGTGTGACATGTCGAGCATGAAATATCACGGTTTTTTGATAGTCTTGGTTCAAAAAACAGGCGTTTCCCTAAACTATGAGCATTAATAGAGTATTGATTGTAATTCGGGTGTTCTACATTAGGTAGTATGCCAAGTTCAGCCCATTCTACATCATTATCAACTATCGGTGCAGGCCAGGTTGCGGGATCTGGATTTGCGTAAAGAGCCTTAACGTTTGTATAGGCGGCTTTTATTTCATCAGGTGTTTGGTCTACTTGACGTTGCAAACTAGTTTTATCTAAACGCGTAAATGATTTATATAGGACGGCAGCTGTAGTTTGGGTCGGATCATCAACTAAAGCCCCGGCGCTAATATCGTATATTCTTTGGTTTAAGGTTGCGCGAGAGTTGTCTTTGTTTACCCAATAAAAATTTGATGTTAAAAATGGAAATGATAATGGGAACTTGGCCGCGTTGCTATCCAAGAGCGACTCTAGCTCCTCTACTGTAGGAACTGACCAATTCCCTACATTGCACATGCTCTGTTGATTGAGTGAGTTAAGTTTATTTTCCACATCACTCCAGTTATATTCTATGTTTGCTGTTTCCTTATCAGAATAATGCCAGATGTTAACTCCGTAACCATAATTACGAAGAGGCTTAGAACGACTGCGAAGATCATCTACACACTGCCAAGATAAAGTAGAGTATTCATTGTTCTGAGATGAAAGTAGTTTACCAGTTTGATCAATCCTCAAGAAACTATCAGATTCTGGGTTTGGGTCATCTATAAGCACTTCAGATGGTCGGTCTCTGTCGAGAATTCGCTTGATTTCACGTTGGTTTCTTACTTTAATGATATTTAACAAGCTCTCAGAACGAAACATATCTAATGCGAGGCGATAACTATTAATGGCTTGGGTGCCTTCTATTGATTCATTAATTCCATAAATTTCTAGAGCTGCAAAAATAAATGCTAGCCCCTTTGATTCAGCTTCTGCAAGTTTTGTTGATAGGTTCTGAACTTCATCTGTTGATAGCATCCCATCTTGGTTTTCATCTAAGTAGGCAAACTGCGCAGTTGTTTCTGGCGTGACCAGAACATTGACGGTATTACTATCTATACGCTCAGTTTGAGCGCGCATAAGATTTGGTTGACTAGATAGCACTTTAAATATCTGATTGTTATTACTAATTGTGATTTCAAAAGGGTAGCTGTCGTTGTAACTATCAACAATAAATGTTGCTGTAGAATTGGAATCTAATGTGCTTTGATACGTTTTTTTAGTATTTAATTGACGAGCGCTAACCAAGCCTCCCGCGAGAGTCGTCTTTAGACTCTCAGGTACACTAACGATAAAGGATATTGGTAAGATCTGTGGTGGTTGAGAAGGTAAAGTTCCAGTTCCAGTTCCAGTTCCAGTATTCGTTGTTGGTTTCGTATCAGAATTGCACCCAGCCAGTATTGCAGCTGTTAGCAGAAAATAAATTCCGGCTTTCATTTCGACTCCCACGTAGCGTTAACTCTAATGATAATTATTGCCATTACAATTGCCGATGCTAACTGAGAGTGTGACCGGTATCAATACAGGCCGATTGTTATTAGTCGTATTTTGATGTATCAGCGTTTGAGTAGCGTTGTTTTGCCAAATGAAGAGACTTGAATGATTCCTTATGCAGTGAGCGAGACACCTACCCGTTTGAGTTCGCATCTCGATGGGTGGGTTAAGCAGATTAGTTATGAACCTCTTTGAAGACTACCAATAGGTCACCCTCCTCAGGATGGACCCGTTTGATGACATATGTGTATGTCTAAGGTATACACTCATCAGCGCGAACCGCGAGTCAGGTAGCTCATGAGTCGCTCGCATTTGCTGAAAAATTAAGATGAAGCAGTTACGGTTTGGGTGAACGATAGCCGCTCCTTGAGTGAGCCTACAGAAGTTCAATGCTACCTGTAGACATTGGTTTTGATGGCGACATAGCGATAGGGATGCACCGGTAGTGACCCCAGTGCCGGGCGGTCCAACTGCTCAAACGCCTCGCGTCGGTTACCGGGCAGCTGCTTGAACGGGCGCTCGTTGAGCTCATTCAACAAAGCCCGGATGCACTGGTTTAGCTCGGCAAGCGAGAAGAAGGTCTGATGGCGTAGACGAGCCAGGATCCAGCGCTCGACGATCTGCACACCCACCTCGGCCTTGGCTTTGTCCTTAGGCTTGTAAGGGCGAGCTGGCATCACCGCCACCTGATAGTGCTCGGCCAACTGCTGGTAGCTGGGGTTGAGCTCGGGATCGTATCGGCAAGCCTTGCTGACACCGCTCTTGAGGTTGTCGGGGATCAGCAGTACCGGTGTCCCGCCGAAAAACTCAAAGGCACGGACATGGCTTTGCAGCCAGTCCGGCAGTGACTGGGACCAGGTGGCCTCGGCAAAGGTGTAGTTGGACGCACCGAGCACGGCGACAAAGACTTGTGCCTGACGGACCTCACCCGTAGTCGGCGACACGATGGGCACCGTGGGCCCGCAGTAGTCGATAAAGAGCTTTTCCCCCGCCTTGTGGATCTGGCGCATGGAGCGCTTTTGCAACTGACACCAGGACTTGTAACGGTCACAGAACTGGGAGTAGCTGTAACAGCTATTGGGATAGCGCTGGGTGTACTCCTCCCAGAGCAGCTGTTTGGAGACCCCCTTGCGCTTGAGCTCCTGATGGACAGAGGGCCAATCCGGTACAACATGGCGGGCCGAGATGGTGGTATCGGCCTGCGGATAGAACAGGGCAGCCAGTCGGCCATCATCAAGCTCGGTAGGTAAGGGCCAGGTAAGGCCGAGCGCCTGGGCACTTTTGAGGAGTTTCTGGATGGAGCCGACACTGACCTTGGTACAGATACTGATTTGGCGAACAGAGAGGTCAGCTTCCAGCCGCAGTCGCAGCACTTCACGAATTTTACGCATTGCAATCCTCTTGGCAGACATAGGCTCTTCCCTGGCAAAAGGGAGAGCGTATCAAAGGTTTTTAAATCAATGCGTTAAGGATGATTCCGGTGAATGTGAACAGTGATTCCGGGATGTTGAACACTGTTTCCGGAAAGGAGGGGCGAAGTGTTCAGGTTGAACCGGAATGAGCGTTCACATTGGTCCGGAAATGGTGTTCACGTTGAATCGGAATTGGTGTTCATGATCGGCCGGAATATGCAGCAGTCAAATGCGAAGATGCTAGGTATATGCAGCATGCACATTACTGGTGGATTAAAGCTGCTTTAAAAGGGGCTATTAACGCAATGCACAAGTTGATTAGCAACTATGAAAAGGAGGACTTATATCGTTGTTGGATATGGGTACTTCTTGCAGAGTGTATTGGGTATGATCTCCTAAATGAGGTCGATACATCCACAACTTATGATATGCATGCGGGTAGTGACAAGTATACATTCACTATCCAAGGGCAGACTTTTCCTGCACTGATATTACCTGCCCTAGATATGGTCTTACATCACAAGGCTCAGCGAGTCGTAGATAAGCTATATCAAGAGTATATTGACGATGGCAACGTATCTGAAGATCATAGCTCATATGACTAAGAAGGAATTAAATAGAGAGGATATGTTTTTATCTTCTATGTTGAGTTTGGATTTGTAACAGACAGCTGTAGATATTGTGAGAGGGGTGTTCAATGTGTGGAAAAAATCATTGCCTCTCACGCATCACATGTACATCTTGCTGCGTTAGGTGTGCTAACTACTTTAATAAAAGATAATTTACTCAACTTAATGAGTGTTGACACATACTATATTTAAGTGATCAATTTTTATAAGTGCAATTTTTGTTCTTTTAAAGAAAGCTAGCTCGAAGGAATTAAAAATCTGGATTATCTTCGCTGCGAAGCAGCGGAATGTTGAAATTCTTAAATTTTTTATTTGTTCTCAATAATAGTAAATGGACAGTTTTTCGATTTTTTCAAGTGGGGTAAATGAAAAAAATTTCAAAAAGGATTGGTTTGATGGTTTTTTGAGCCATGAACTTGGCAGTATGACTAAGCCCTTGAAGCTGAATTAGCCTTGAAGTTAGTAGAGGCACAGGCCTACAGGCTGATCAAGCCGGGTGGCATATTGGCAAAAATGGAGTGTCTTAGTCTTCATGATGGTCGCCGTTCTTATGAGTGGGATCGTGTATTCGCCACTTTGGCACTTCAGATGCCGTTTTGGGTTGGGGCATCCAACTAACAACTCAGTGAGGAAGTTACAGCACTAATCAGCGTGAATACCCGGCCACGATGGCATGGTGGCCGGGTTGGATATCAGCGAAGCTGCGCCACTAAGGCTTTTGCTACCGCTTCTGAGCTTGCTGGGTTCTGCCCGGTGATGAGCTTGCCATCTTCAACTATAAACGGCGCCCAGTTAGGCCCCTTCTGGTAGTGAGCACCAAGTGCGATGAACTCATCTTCAATCAGGAACGGCACGATGTCAGTCAGCTCCACATCGGCTTCTTCGCCGTTGGTAAAGCCAGTCACCTGACGGCCTTTGATCAGTGGATTACCTGAGGCTGCTTTTACGTGGCGTAGCACACCTGGTGCATGGCAGACGAAGCCAATCGGCTTACCGGCTCGCTCAAAAGTTTCAATCAGCGAGATTGATGTTTGGGATTCTGAGAGATCCCACAGTGGACCATGGCCACCTGGATAGAATACGGTGTCGAAATCTTCCTGGCGCACGCTATCGAGCGTCACTGTGTTAGCGAGTGCATGCTGTGCTACCGGATCGGCGTTAAAACGGTGGGTCTGTTCGGTCTGGAACTCCGCTAAATCACTTTTCGGATCCAGTGGTGGTTGGCCGCCTGCCGGGGATGCCAGTACTACCTCGGCACCCGCATCTTTAAAGATGTAGTAAGGCGCAGCAAATTCCTCTAACCAGAAGCCTGTTTTCTTGCCTGTATTACCCAGTTCACTGTGAGATGTCAGTACCATTAATACTTTCATTGTTCGATCCTTTTAATTTTTGAGTTCTACATCAGCCGCGCAAATAAGCGAGGATTGCAGCAGTTTTATCTTGATAGGGGGCACGTAGACGCAAGTTTGACTCACCTTCTGCATTCTGCACGACAACCGGTTTCTGATGACTGAAGCGGCGGAAACCGTGCACACCGTGATAAGCTCCCATACCGGAAGGGCCTATACCGCCAAACGGCAGGCTTTCTATCGCCGCGTGAGTCATCACATCGTTAATCACCACTGCGCCTGAAGTGGTGTTTGCTATAAAGTTCGCCTGGTTCACCCTATCGTTTCCGAAGTAGTACGCCGCCAGCGGGCGCGGATGAGCGTTAATCCAGGATAGTGCCTCACTGCTTTTGGAGAAGGTCTTCACAGGCAGCAAGGGTCCAAAAATTTCTTCTTGCATGATGAGCATGTCATCGCTCACGTTCAGTACCAGATGTGGTGAGATTTTGCGGGTTGTCGTATCGAAATCTGCTTCACCTTCCGGAGCCAGGCTGATGACGGTCGCTCCTTTTTGGCGAGCGTCATTGAGCAACATCACCAGACGATCAAAATGGCGCGGACTGATGATCGCGGTATAGTCTAGGTTTGCCTGCACGGTCGGGAAGCTCTGGGACATAAATATCCGCGCTGTATCCACTAGCTCATGAACTTTATCCTGTGGTACCAACAGGTAATCGGGCGACAAGCAGATCTGCCCAGCATTAAAGGTTTTGATCGTCAGTGTTCTTGCCATCGCCAATGCCATATCAGCGTCTTCATCGATGAATACCGGTGATTTCCCGCCGAGTTCCAAGGTGACTGGAACTAGATTCTCCGCTGCGGCACGCATCACGTGTTTGCCTACGGTGGTGCTGCCGGTGAAGATCAGATGATCGAAAGGCAGGGCGCTGAACGCTTGGCCGACATCGGCATCACCAAGCACTACCTGGAGTTCGTCCGGCAAGAAATACTGCGGGATAAGATTTGCCAGTAGTTCGGAGGTTTGAGGTGTCAGCTCAGACGGCTTCAGCATTGCTGTATTTCCAGCGGCAAAGACGCCCGCCAGCGGTCCGAATGCCAGGTTGATTGGAAAATTCCACGGACTGATGATCCCCACTACGCCAAGCGGCTGCTGTTCGATCCACGTCTGCATACCAGGTAAGGGCGCTTTTACATGCTCTGGTTTCATCCACTCGTGAACCTGCTCGGCAGCGTGACGCAGCATAGTTACAGTGGTCAAAATATCGACACTCAGCGACTGATAATCGCTGCGATGACCGAAGTCATGGTTAAGTGCTTCGTTAATCGCCTTGTGATTCTCGGTGATCAGTTTTGCTGCACGCAGCAAACGATCCTTACGAAGCTCGGCGCTGGCGGGGCCAGCCATTATGTGTGTGTTTTTCATGGTAGTGAGCTGACTCAGTAGCTCAGTGTTAGTGGTCTTCGACATCATATAATTCCGTGATTTGCTGCGATGGGTAAAGCTTGCCGGATCTAGTGTTGCAGGACTAACAATGCTATTTTGGTATTGGTATAAATATTTTTATGGAACATGTATGTCGCTGATCCGCCTGAGAACATTTATTGAGGTTTACCGCCAGCATTCGATAACTGCCGCTGCCAGAGTGTTAAGTCTGACGCAGCCAGCAGTCTCGCAGCACATCGCCGGGTTGGAGTCTGCGGTGGGGAAAGCGCTGTTTGAACGCCAGGCCCACGGCGTGATCCCTACCTCTGCTGCCGATGAACTGGCGGCTGATATCGGCAATAAACTCGATGCCGCAGAAGCCGCGTTAGCCACGGCGAGGGCGCGATCGTCCGGGATTGCCGGAACGCTACAGATCATCGGACATGCTGATTTTATGGCGGAAAAATTGCCAGAAGGGTTGGTGCCGTTGCTTGAAGCAGATGTTCGAGTGCGTATGCACACTGGAGATGGCCCGCTGGTGACCCAGATGCTGCTGGAAGGGCACTGCGAGCTGGGCATTTCGGCGCACCCTGTGACCGATGAACGGCTGAAGAGCGACGTCATTTATGCAGACCGCGTGTTGGCGGTTGCCAGTCCGGCGGTTGCCAGTCGACTAATGCAGGCTGAATCCTTACCAGAGGCACTTAGTGAGGAGCCACTGCTTGCTTACAACCTAGAGTTGTCCTTGATAGATGACTGGATGGTGAAAAACGGCATAGCATCACCTGACGTGTTGCCTGCTGCGGTTGGACAGGATCTGCGTGCGCTCAGAAGCTTGCTGGAAAAAGGGTTCGGCTGGACGGTGCTTCCGGAGTATCTCTGTACTGGTCAGCTACAACGCGGTGAGTTGATGGAGATCCAGGCCCCCGTGGGGAACACCACTATTAGCTACAATCTGGTTTGGATGCCAGCCTCGCTACGTCAACCTCGAGTATCTTGGGCAAAGAAAATATTGTTAGAACGGCTTAAATAGTAAGGGAAAGTGCGAGTCAAGTACTTGTAGATAGTACATATTCATTTTTGTTGTGAATTCGCTGTTATCACAATCGCAAATTGAGGGTGATGATTAGGCTCGAATACAGTTGCAAATTTTGGTTGTAAGAATGTCCATAAATTTATTTATGCCCATACCAAAATAGGATTGTTAGCTTCAGGGAGGCTGCTTTATGTATTCTTACTTCGACATCAATGAGTACTAACTGAGTAAGTTAAGGAGTTTCTTATGTTGAAGAAAGAACTGTATCGCACCGCTGCTACTGCAACCGGTGGACGAGATGGCTATGTACGAACTGAAGATGGTGTTTTGCATATTTGGTTAGGCGCACCGAAAGAGCTTGGCGGGCGTGGATTTGGTAATAACCCTGAACAGTTGTTTGCAGCTGGCTATGCCGCTTGTTTTTTGAGTGCAATGAAAGCTGTCGTCGCAAATAATAAAGCACAATTCACTCAAGTCCCAGACGATACTAAAGTGACCGCAGAAGTAGGTATAGGCATGCTAGAAACTCAAGGCTATGGTCTAGCCATTACACTGAATATCGAAATGCCAGGTATTGACAGAATGGCCGCTGAAACACTTGTAAGTGCTGCACATCTTGTGTGCCCTTATTCAAATGCAACTCGTGGCAATGTTGACGTTAACATAAATATTATTTAATAGCTTCATTCTAAACCATTATAGGTGATGCTTCTCGTTGGTTGATGCGATAAAATGGGTGCTTTGAGGCTCAGAACTTCATTGCATCCAGCAACGTTCACAATCGTCGTTGAGGCACAATTACCTCACGCTAGGGGCTTGTTAGAATTTTGAGATCTGCAACCGATGATAACTAGAAGTGTACATTTTTGTATTGCATAAAGATGTAAAATCAACCCCTCATCTAAATACAGCTAGACTCTAGCATGAAGTTACATAATAAACACAAGTTCAACTTGAAAATTTTAGTGGTAAATTATATCATGTCAACATGACATATACTTATATGTGATGAGGCTTTTATGCACGGTGTATATGAGATACAAACAGACGGCAATATAATAGTTGCAACATTACATGGTGCATTTAATGAGTTTGCGGTAGAGAAGTATGCGAATGATTTAAAAGTAATTGTCAATCTATTTAATGATAATAACTTTGCTATGTTGATTGATATACGTGAATATGCAGGTGCAACTCCTGATGCATTGGTAATTGTAGATAATTTTAATAAATGGTTAAGTTATAAAGGTTTGTTGGCAAAAGCATACGTCACTAAATCCCCGGTACTATTGGACTTAATACTCATTAACACCCCATCTATAAGTAATGTGCTTATAGCTAGATTCAACGAGATTGGGCATGCAAGAGAATGGTTAAACGAAATAGTTAAAAGCCAATAAGCGAAGACGAGAATATTATTCGATGCTCGCTATCTATGTGTACTCTATTCTGTCATCAACTGACAGTACTGCCAAGCATCGCTAGACCTAAGGAGAATGCGCTACAAAGCGTACAAGCTCTATGGGACAGCAACAATCAAGCCCCATGCTGCCGTGTATGGCGACAAGCGGGAGAGTTCGGCGTATCAACGTTCAGCACCATCCTTGACGATACAGAAAACCAGAAATTTCTGCGTTAGTAGGTTTACGAAAGCGCATACGTATGTCAATATTTTCTTGTGAAGATGTTAGTGTTGCTGACTAATCGCCGCACTATGGTTTATATCAATATAATAGAGAGGTGAAATTGCCATGAAAAGGATTCTTCTAATACTCATCTCTTTTATTATATCTGTCGATGTAACTGCAAAAGAGACCATACATTGGGCTCAGTATGACATTCCTCCATTTTATATAAAAGATGGCAGATATTCAGGTAGAGGTGTGGTTGATGTTACTGACGCAATGATAAGAGCTGAATTACCTCAGTATAACCATGTAATAATATGGGCGAATATTGCCAGAATTCAACGGATGATGCAGCAAGGGAAAAAAGTTGTCTGTGGCAACATGCTAAAAACGCCTGAAAGAGAGAAGTATCAAACATTTTCTACTTTTCATAAAACACTATCAACTGCACCACATGTAATCATACCATCCAGTGAGCTTAACACTTATAAGCAGTATATAATTGATGGAGACAGTGTTGATTTGCTTCGGTTGATTCAATCGAAGGATAAACTTGGCTATTTCATAGCGTCTCGTTCTTATGGAAGTAAATTTGACCTCGCAATTAAAGATAAAACAAATAAGAGAGTTAACTACTCGCTCAATGCTCCGATGGGTAATGTCCTGGATATGCTATTAAAAGATGTAAATGGTTTTACCGTTGCATACCCAGAGGAAATTATCTATTACACAGAAAGTAAGTTTGGGTATGGCTCATCAACAGTATCTGATTTAAATAAAAAGGCTTATCTAGGGAAGTTCAAAGTATTTCCGATAGCTGGACAGCCAAAAGAAATATCAACTTATGTTGCCGCACCGAAAACCGAGTGGGGTGATAAAGTCATATCTGATATCAATGAAGCACTATCAAAACTAAAATCAAATCCAGAATATATAAAGGAAGGTGCGAACAAGTCCCTGATATGAGATCATGTTTGTCATCTGGAGCCATGGAACAGGGTTCATCATGAGTC
>NZ_JAPDBE010000070.1:0-11277 GCF_027705025.1 Aeromonas sp. D3
GCTCCTCACTTCGAAAGTCAAGCGGTTGTTTTCGCTTTTCTTTCGGCGCCGGCTTCGCAAGGAAGCTGGCTCATCAGGTTGGCGTGTTCCGCCGTGCTGGTAGGGGCGCATTATAGGGAGCCGCGCCGGGATGACAAGGGCTTTTTCATCACAATGGTTCGTTCGCTCAGATATGCAGCAAACCCGTGCCTTTTTGCTCACAACCCCATCAATTCAGGCTTTGACTGGATTTAAATTGAACATTTGAAAAGTCACTTTATAATTGTCTTTTCAAATGTCAATTAAGGTTTCGCCATGCATCAGATCCTGGATAGCCGCAAAGAAGAACAGATAGTTCCTCTGTTCCGCTTGGGGTTTCGGCCTTTCTTCCTGCTCGGGGCCCTCTTCTCTGCCTTGGCCATGCTGGGCTGGCTGGCACAGCTCAATGGCTGGATCCTGCTGCCAGGAGTCGGCAACCCCATCTGGTGGCATGCCCACGAGATGCTGTTTGGTTTCGGTGCGGCCATAGTGGCGGGCTTTCTGCTGACCGCCGTACAGAACTGGACGGCCCATCCCGGTGTTCGGGGCTGGCCGTTGGCACTGGTCGTGGGTCTGTGGGCCGCACCTAGGTGTTTGTTGCCCTGGCTGGGAGAAGGGAACCCGGCTCTGATGATGATGGATCTGATGTGGCTACCGCTCTGCGCCTGGTTCCTGGCCAAGCCCATCATAGTGACCCGCCAATGGCGCAATCTCTTCTTTGTCCCCCTGCTCGTGGTAATGACTCTGCTCAATGGCGCCAGCTGGGTGTGGCATGAGGAGTGGATCGTCATAGAGCATCTGCTGATCACGACAGTGCTGCTGTTCACGACCCTGATTGCCGTGATGGGAGGACGGGTCATTCCCTTCTTCACCGCCCGAGGCACCGGTCTGGAGAAAACCGCTCCCCTGCCGTGGCTGGAGCGCACAGCACTCGCATCGCTGTGGCTTATTTTGCTGTGCTGGCTGCTGCTCCCCACCCAATGGACCACCAGCACTTATATGGTGCCTCTATATATAGTGGCGGCAGGTTTGCATCTGTGGCGACAACTGCGCTGGCGCCTCCCGACCACCCTTGCTCATTCCCTGCTGTGGTCACTGCATCTCGCCTACCTGTTTATTCCGCTCGGTCTGCTCGCTCTCGGGGCGCAGACAGCAGGACAGCCCATCACCTTGTCGACGGCCAGCCACCTGCTCAGCGCCGGCTGCATGGGCACCATGATTCTGGGGATGATAGCGCGCGTCTCCCTCGGCCATAGCGGCCGAGCCTTGCAGGTAGGGCGCCGGATAAGCTGTGCGTTCGCACTGGTCATAGCGGCAGCCGTGATCCGAGTTGTGATCCCGCTACTCTGGCCTGCCTATACCCTGCACAGCTGGAACCTGAGTGGCCTGGCCTGGGTCGGCGCCTATGGGCTGTTCGTCTGGGTTTATGCCCCCATACTGACCAGCCCCAGGGCGGATGGCCGTCCGGGCTGATCATCCGGGCTTATTCTCGGGGCCTGGCCGCAGGATAGTGGATCAGGTTGTGAAAGATCGCAGGGGCTATTCCCAGATTGCGATAACCATGGGGGCGGTCGGCGGCAAAGCGCACCGCCTCCCCTTGCACCAGTGAACGCCACTCCCCTTCCACCAGCACCTCCATCAGACCACTGATGACGATGACATGCTCGGTCACACCGGGCTCATGGGGTTCGGATTCGCGCTGATACCCGGGTAGCAGCGTCAACTCAAACAATTCAAAGCCAAACCGCTTCTCGTAAGGAAATAAGGGGGCGACCTGCATGCCCTCTCCCGCAGGCTGCTGGCGAATGGCGTCGGCGGTACGATAGAGCACCTCTCCCTGCGCTGCCGGGGCAGGCTCGATGAAGCTGGAGAAGGAGACCCGAAAGCCGGTGGCGATCTTCCACAGGGTCGCCACAGTGGGACTGGACTCTCCCCGCTCAATCTGCCCCAGCATGGCCTTGCTCACCCCCGTCTCACGCGCTGCCACATCCAGGCTCCAGCCCAGTTCGCTGCGCAATCCTTTCAGACGTTGGGCCAGATGCTGATTCATCTCTTGCATGACTGCCTCTTCATTGCTCTTGCATGAATCGCCTTGTGCGCTATAACGCACATCGATATAGTCAGGAGACATATTGTACGTAATAACGCACAACCAGTCACAATCCGACAAGGACGTCACTATGCCCTTCGCCCTTCCCCACCTGGTGGCAGGTTTCATCGCCGTGATGGTCGGCTACACCAGCTCCGTCATCCTGATCATTCAGGCTGCTACGACGGCGGGTGCCGATGCCGCCCAGCTTGCCTCCTGGCTATGGACGCTGGGTGTCGGCATGGGAATAAGCTGCATCGGCCTCTCCTTTTATTACCGCATACCCGTACTGACCGCCTGGTCGACCCCGGGGGCCGCCCTGCTCATTACCAGCCTGGGCAACTTCACCCTGGCTGAGGCCATAGGCGCCTTCGTTATCTCTTCCCTGCTGATCACCCTGTGCGGCATCAGCGGCTGGTTCGATCGCCTGATGCGGCACATCCCGGCTCCGCTGGCCGCCGCCATGCTGGCCGGAGTCTTGCTCAGATTCGGGCTGGATCTGTTCAAGGTCGCGCCACAAGATCCCTTGCTGCTTGGCACCCTGCTGCTGGCCTTCCTGCTGGGCCGTCATCTCTGGCCCCGCTACACCATGGTGCTGGTGCTGGCGATGGGAATAACCCTCTGTGCCCTGCGGGGAGATCTGCAACTCGACACTCTGCACTGGCAGCTCGCCAGCCCGGTCTGGACCTGGCCGAGCTTCTCCTTTAATGCCCTGTTCGGCATAGCCCTGCCACTGTTCATCGTCACCATGACCTCCCAGAACATGCCCGGTATCACCATATTGCGAGCTCACGGTTACCAACCGGCTACCTCCTCCCTGATCACCTGGACCGGCCTGACCGGCCTGTTGCTGGCCCCCTTCGGTGGTTATGCCTTCAACCTGGCCGCCATTACGGCCGCCATCTGCATGGGCAAGGACGTGGATCCCGATGCCCACCGTCGCTGGCCCGCCGCCGTCTGGGCTGGCGGCTTCTATCTGCTGACCGGTTGCTTCGGGGCAAGCGTGGCCACCCTGTTCACCGCCTTTCCTGCCACGCTGATCACCTGCGTCGCCGGGTTGGCCCTGCTCGGCACCATAGGCAGCAGCCTGCACACGGCATTGCAGCAAGACGAGGCGCGCGAAGCCGCCCTGCTCACCTTCATCATCACGGCCTCCGGGATCAGCCTGCTGGGTGTCGGCGCCGCCTGTTGGGGGCTGTTCGTCGGCGTCATCCTGCATCAAGTCAACCAGCGGAGAAACTGACCTGACCATCTGGGGAGCCTCCCGTGAGACACAGCACATAATTCAGAAAAATTGGTTCACAGCTGAAACTAATTGCCATTAAGTGGTGCCGAGGCACTTCTTCTTCCCCGATGTGTGCCTCTGTCAGACTCATAAACTGGAGAACAATAATGAGGAATCAGGCTGTCATTTTGTTACTGGCACTGCTGGGCGCCACCACCGCCCATGCTGCCGACTCGGATCGGGAGCTGGCACGCCAGCTGGCGCTACAGCAGAAAAACCTGCTGCCACTGCTGAGCAATCAGGAGTACCAGAGCCCGCTGCCCAACCTGCTGCAAAAGGCCAGTCCACGGCTGAAACGGCAGGCGAGCGATGCCAACCAGGCCGCCATCAGTCGGCAAGGGCTGGACGGCGAGGTCAAGCAGTTGATGCAACTGCGACTGGCCAACCCGGAGCAGGCCGCCGCACTGCAACAAGGGGTCGAACCCCTGGTTGCCTATGTACCGAGCGGAGATGAGAAGAGCTGGAGCGCGATCGAAGCTTTCGACAGCGCCGGCAACCCCGTCTATCTGGATGTGGACAAGGCACCGGCGCGACCTGTCCTGGTGGTGGAAGCAGACCCAGTCAAGGCCAAGAACGCCGGCCTGAAGGTGATGCGCAAGGCGCTGGCCGCAGCCGATCTGCAGGCAGCTCCGCGCACCGCCGCCAGTACGGCACCGCTCAAGACCAGTATCCTGAAGAAGATAAGACTGAAGGATGATCAGGAGCCTTGGCTGCTGGGTGCAGCCGAAGTCTATGCGGTGGTCGCCGGGGTCAATCCCAGCCGGGATGAGCCCGTGGTCGACATAGTCGACATGCCCTACCTCGACTATGACAACACAGACTACACCCCCAACCAGATCCTGGTGTACTGGGATCGCTACCGCTGGGGTGCCGTCGACATCGTCATGATGGAACAGGACGACAACGTCAACTACAAGGAGCTGAGCGCCTTGTTCATCGATGCCCTCAAGCTCGCCTTTACCGCTGGCGGCGTGCCGGAGGCCCTGCCCTTCCTGGATCTCGGCGGTCGTATCGTCAAGGCGCTGCCCGACTCCTGGATGACCAACAACGATGACTATCTGGATACCTTCTACACCCTGGAGCAGGACCAGAGCTATCACCAGTATCCGGGTGCCGCCGGCAATGCGGTCATCGATCTCGAACCGAAAGAGATAGCCCCAACCCGGCCTTGACAAGCTGCTATGAAAAAAAAAGCCAATGAGCAACTCATTGGCTTTTTTTGTGCCTGCGGCAACCTGTGTCAGGCAGGGTCCTTCGGTCTGACCCCCAGGGTATGGCAGATGGCGTAGGTCAGCTCGGAGCGGTTCAGGGTATAGAAGTGGAAATCCTTCACCCCCTCCTGACTCAGCACGCGCACCTGGTCGATGGCGATGCTGGCACCCACCAGGTTGCGGGTCATCTGATCGTTGTCCAGCCCCTCGAAACGCTGATGCATCCAACGCGGGATCTTTACGTTGGTAAAACCGGCGAACTTGGCCAGGGTCTGGTAGTTGGAGACCGGCAGTATCCCGGGCACGATTTCAGCATCGATGCCGATGGCAGCGCAGCGATCCCGAAAGCGCAGGTAGGTCTCCACATCGAAGAAGAACTGAGTGATGGCACGGTTGGCACCGGCATCAATCTTGCGCTTGAGGTTGAGCAAGTCGGACTGCGCACTTCTGGCCTCGGGATGACCTTCCGGATAGGCGGCCACCGAAATATCGAAATCAGCTTCTGACTTGAGCAGGGCCACCAGATCGGTGGCATACATATCCGGCTTGTCGAGTCCGGGCGGCAAGTCACCGCGCAGGGCCACGATATGGCGGATGCCGCTGTTCCAGTAATCGCGGGCTATGGTGCGCAGCTCATCGCGGCTGGCATCGATACAGGTCAGGTGGGGCGCCGCGATCAGGCCGGTACGCTCCTTGATGTCCTTGATCACCTTGTGGGTGCGATCCCGGGTGCCGGAGTTGGCGCCATAAGTCACGGAGACGAACTTGGGTTCCAGCACTTTCAGCCGTTCGATGGACTGCCAGAGGGTATTTTCCATCCCTTCACTGTTGGGTGGAAAAAACTCGAAACTAACCCCTATGTCACCGCTTAAATCGGCCAGACTCTGGTTGAGTGCCTCAACCTGACGTGCACTGTGAAATCCCATCTGCTCTCTCCCTGCCCTGCAACCCATTCCTCTACGTCAAAACGGATGTTTGGACGTCTAAACGTCTTTCTATCTTTATGAGAAAACGGATCAAAGTCAACCCTGATTTACAGACAGGAGTGAGACTCTGGTGTTTATTTGGCAATTAACCTGAAGTAACGATTGGCACCCCATCCCAAAAGCCGTGGAGTCGCGTTATGATGAACACAGATCGTCCTGGACGTTCTGAATCTGCGTGTGATTGTTTGGCCGGAGGTTTCTCCGGCCCCTTTTTCAACCTCTTCCCTTCCCTGCCGATAACCAATTGAGCCATTCGCAGGAGCCTCGTCATGGATACCCACCCCGGTTTTGCAACAGACTTGCTGTTCGATCGCTATCAGGGCAACGTGGTAGACCATGAGCAGTTCTGGGCTGTGCGCACCCCTGATGCTCCCGATTACTATTTTGGCAACTACCTGCTGCTCCCCACCCCCCCCAGCGATCGTGACAAGGGCTGGCTCGAGGCCAGTTTTGACAAGCTGATCGGGCTGGACCCCAGAGTGCAGCATCGCACCTTTCAGTGGCCGCTGGCGGAAGGCCAGAATAGCCGCGTCGCAGGTTTCGTGGCCGCGGGATACCAATACATGGAATGCGTTGTGCTGGCGCTGGATGCCACCAACCTGCACCAGGCCGCCACTATCGACCAAACCGCAGAAGCCCGCCCTTTTTCACCCGCCGACTGGGATGCCTGGCTGGCGTTTGAGCTCAATGAGCGAGAGCCCGGTCACTCGGTGGAAAACTATCTCCCCTACCTGCAGTCCCGACGTCGCCTGTATGAAGCCATGATCGCGGATGGACTCGGGAAGTGGTGGGGGATCTGGCAGGAGGATCAGCTGGTTGCCAGCTGCGGCCTCTTCTTCACCGGGACCATGGGTCGGTTTCAACTGGTACGTACTCATCAGGAGTGGCGTAACCGGGGGCTATGCCGTCAACTGCTGAGCCAGGTCGCGCGCCAGGGGTTGGAGCGGGCCAGGCAGCTCATCATAGTGGCCGACGAGCACTACCACGCTCAGCGGGTCTATCGTTCATTGGGCTTTACCCCTGTGGCCCGCATCGGCAGTCTCTGCCGCTGGCCCCATGAGACCCAATAGCTCGAGTGGCAGGCAGAAATGAAAACGGGAGGCTGTTGCCTCCCGTTCTTTATGGTGTTGCCATTTACTGCTGTGGCGCTTCCAACTCTTCGGACAGTGCCTGCTCAATCTCGGCAGATGGAGCCGGTAACGGGGCTGCCGCCGCAGAGGCTGGCATAACCGGCGTGATCGATGGAATGGGCGCGGTTGGGGCATCCTCTGTCACGGCGGGCGTGGCTGCAGATGGCGCAAGAACGGCAGGCTCCTCTGTCGTGGCGGGGACAGCCGAAGACGCAGGCTCGACCGGTACCTCAGTCGCGGGGGTAGCCGAAGGCGCTGGTGCGACCTGAGCCTCAGTGGTGGATACCGCAGGTACGACAGTGGCGGGAACAGCCGGTGCCTCACATTGGCAATCCTGCCCCTTGGCCTTGTTGCCCTGATGGGGTGGATACCAGCCCTTCAGCCCTTGCTCCAGCTGGTCTGCCGCCGCTTGTGGTGCCATCTTGCCCAGCAGCACGGCCTGACTCACCTCGGCCAGCTCATCCCCCAGTTTGGGTTTGCCACGGGAGAGGATCTGGGTCGCCACCCGTATGGTGGAATCACACTGGTCACGCCACTCCATCATCTCCTTCGCCGCCGGATTGGTGACATCAAAGAAGTGGTTGGAGAGGGAAAAGAACCCCGGCAGCGAGTTGGTATAGAGCTCGGCAAACTGGGGAGTGGTCAGCCACTGCAAGAACGCCATGGCCGCCTCCTTGTTCTTGCTGGCGGGGTTCATGCCCATACCTATATCGGTGTGATCGGTAAAGAAACAACCATCACCCTGTTTGGCTACTGGTGGGCGCATGACGCCAAAATCGACCTTGCCGGTAAAGGGGGCGATTTCCCACGATCCTGCCACGTAGAAGGCTGCCTTGCCGGAAGTGAACAGCTCATTGGTGGTGGCATAGTCCCGGTTCTCGCCTCCTTCTCCCAGGTAGGGGCGCCAGCGGGCCAGCTCCTCAAGCACCTTGACGTATTGCGGGTTGTCGAGCCGCTCCTGCCCGCCGATCAGCGCCAGACGACCATCTTCCCCTTTCCAGTAGTTGGGGCCTATGTTCTGAAAACCGAGTTCGGATGAAACCCAGCTCTCGGCACCACTCATGGCCAGCGGCACATAACGACCGTCAGCTTTCACCTTGTCTAACGCGGCAAAGAAACCATCGCGGGTTTGCGGTATGGTCAGGCCCAACTCACTGAATATCTTCTTGTTGTAGAAAAAACCGTGGATCACTGACGCCATGGGCACACAGAAGGTCTGGGCACCGGAATCGGTTTGCCAGGGTGACTGGGCAAAACTCGGGAAGTTTTCCATCCCCGACATCTCGGTCAGCTCCGCCAGATGACCGGCCTTGAACAGGGCAAGGGAGTCGTCAAACGGGCGACAGGTAATGAGATCTCCTGCCTTGCCATCCTTCAGACTGGTCAACAGGGTCGGCATGTAGTCGACATTCTGCACGCCATTGAATTTCACCTGGATTCCCGGGTGAGCAGCCTCGAAAGCAGGAATGATCTTCTGCTCCCACAATACTTTGTCATCCGTCCGCCAGCTTTCGATCACCAGCTCACTGGCCACCAGTTGACCACATAACAGGAGACTCAGGGCCCCAATCCACTTGTTAGACATAAGCCCTCCTAGACCTTGAAATGTGCGATCAATTGCTGCTGCTTGGCGACCAGATCCGCCAGCACTTCACTGCTGCTTGCCGACTCTCTCGCCTCCCGCTCGGTCTCGTAGGCCACGTCGGCGATGCCGGCGATATGTCGGGCCACCCCCTGGCTGACCGAAATCTGCTCCTGGGCGGCATGGGCAACCTGATCCGCCATCGACTTGATGGAGGTCATCCGCTCGGCGATGGACTGCAATGCCAGGTCCATTTCACGAGTCTGTTCAACACAACTGCGGGTCTGGTCCTGACTACGGCCCATCACCTCCACCACCTGTTTGCTCGAGTTCTGCAGGTTCTCGATCATCGCCTGGATCTCTTCGGTCGAGGTCTGGGTACGGTTGGCGAGCGCTCGCACCTCATCAGCCACAACGGCAAAACCGCGACCGGCATCGCCGGCACGGGCCGCTTCGATGGCCGCATTCAGGGCAAGCAGGTTGGTCTGCTCGGCAATGCTGCGGATCACATCCAGAATACTGCCGATGTTGTTACTGAACTCTCCCAGCTTGTAGGTGATGCCGACGGCCTCTTCCATGGCACCAGCCAGTTGTTCGGTGATGCGACGTGTGGTGGCCACTTTCTGACGGCCACTTCTCGCCTCATCATCAGCCAGATCCACTTCCCGTTTTGTACCATCGGTGGAACGGGCCACCTCGGTGGCGCTCACTTCCAGCTCTGTGATGGCTGCAGCCACCTGATCGGTCTGACTCTTCTGATCCTGCACCCGTGACATGGCCCGCTCGCTGATCTCGGCGGCGCGGCTCGCCTCTTCCACCAAGTGGCGAGAGCCGGCGTTGATCTGGGAGAGCAACTCCCCCGTCTTGCCCGCCAGGGTGTCGATAGAGCGGGAGAGGCTGCCGAACTCACAACTGCTCTGATAGTTGATACGGCGGGTCATGTCCCCGGCAGCCATGTAATTCAACTCTTTGTTGATCATCTGCAGCGGTCGCTGAATGCTGCGCGCCGTGGTATAGCCGATGATAAGCGCGGCCCCGGCCGAAATGGCGGCGACGATCAGGATCCAGAAGCTGGCACTGCTGACTGCATCATCCGCCGTAGTACGGCTCTGGCTGGCGATGGTCCCGGCCGACTGGCCCATCTGGTCGAGCAAGCTCAAGCTGTTGACCAGGCTGGCGTCGAGCTGCTGGTTCAACGTCTGCAAGGATGCCGCCAGTTGCTGGGCATTGCGCATGGTGGCAAGCAAGCCTTGCTGACCGAGTGCCAGCTCTTGCATGCGATCCAGGTTGGACACGAAACGCTGCTTCACATCGTCGGGAACCAGCACGCGTTCGAGGCGCTTGCGGGCCATCTCTATGTCCTTGCTGAGCACCTTTTCCAGCTCATTGAGGTCGGTTTTGGCATCGGCTCGGCGAATGTTTTTCAGATCACGGGCGATCCCGGAGGTGATGAGTTCGGCCTTGTTGCGCATGGAGCGCTTGCTTGCCGTCTGTTGCAGCAGCAGATCGGCTGCACGCTGATAAGTGTCCTCCAGCCGGATGAAATCGATCTCCAGCTTGTGGCGCTGAACCAGGGCATTGACCCACTGGCTGTGCTGGGCGAGCACCTGGTCTGCCAGACCATAGAACTGCCTGGTGGCACTATCCACCTGCTGGAAGCGGGCATTGGCCTCGGCGACCCCGGTGAACTTGCCCATCTCCTGGCTCAGCTGAGTGAAGCGGTTTTGCTGCTCTTTAAACTGGCTGGCGAGTTGTGGCAACTGACTTGCCTCCTCGCTGGTCCGATAGACCAATACCCAGCGGTTGCTGTCTTGCAGGGCGCCTTTCAGGCCTGCAACGGCAATCACCAGTGGCGTCGCCTGGTCGGATACCTGCGACAAACCGTCGTTGATACCCCTGATCTTCACCGTGCTGATCACGCCAAGCAGGATCAACAGCAGCAGCATCAACACAAATCCGGCGATGATCCGCTGCACAATAGATAAACCCATGGAGACATCCTCACTCGTGGGGGGAAGGTAACGTGAACATAGACACTATCGGCACAAGCGGCGAATTATAGAGGGTGGGCTTGGGTTATTTTATTGATCCATATAGGGTTGGATCACAATTGACTGAGGATAACGCAGACACAAAAGGGCCCGAACAGTGTCGGGCCAAAGAGACGTGCTTAGCTGTAAAGGCCCTTGACGGACCGGTTCGGCTACTTGTCAGAAGCGATAGCCGACACCAAACATGAAGGCCATGGGATCGATGGAGGTCTTGATGGTACCGACTGCAGTGTGTACATCGGTGTCGATATCCATGATCCAGGCAGAGGCGTTGACGAACCAGCGATCGTTGATCGCCATGTCCAGACCGACCTGACCGGCCATGCCCCAGGAAGAGTCTACGCTGACATCGGTTCCTGCCAGGGCACCACGTCCTTCCTCATCAAAGAAAGTGGTGTAGTTCACACCGGCGCCTATGTAAGGACGAACCTTGCTCTTGGCATCACCGAAATAGTACTGCGCCATCAGGGTCGGTGGCAGGTGCTTGACCTTGGCAACCTCACCCAGACCAGCAGTGGAAACGGAGTGGGAAAACGGAGTGGCTGCCAACAGCTCGACACCCCAGTTATCCGTGATCAGATAAGAGAGAGTCAGACCCAGCTGCATGTTGCTGTCAATTTCCAGCTCGCCGGTACCCAGTACGTCATCACTGCTCGTTTGAGGAGAGACAAATGCCAGGCCGCCGCGCACCAGAATATCGCCAGCTTGGTGGGCCATGGCGACGGGAGAAGCAAGTGCGGCTGCGATCATCAGAGGGAGGATCTTTTTCATCACATTTTTCCTTTTAGTTTTCGTTCTATGTTGCAAGCCTGAAGACTATAAAAGGATGTGAATGCGGGGTTATTGATTTAGGGAAGGTGCGAACAAGTCCCTGATATGAGATCATGTTTGTCATCTGGAGCCATGAAAAAGGGTTCATCATGAG
>NZ_JAPDBE010000071.1:0-9792 GCF_027705025.1 Aeromonas sp. D3
CTGATATGGCTCAGTTGGTAGAGCGCATCCTTGGTAAGGATGAGGTCCCCAGTTCGACTCTGGGTATCAGCACCAGTTTTAAAGCTTTTGCCTGACGGCAATAGCGCTGTGGAACCACCTGATCCCATGCCGAACTCAGAAGTGAAACGCAGTAGCGCCGATGGTAGTGTGGCATTCGCCATGCGAGAGTAGGACACTGTCAGGCACCTATTTAGAAGAGGCCTCCCATTCGGGAGGCCTTTTTGCTTTGGAATTTTTCCTTCCGCGAAGTCATTTTTTAGTAAAAAAGCTGGGACGCCAATACGTTGCCCGATAGTCTTGTCTGATGTTGTCGGGAGCCATCGCCAAAGGAGTATGCATGGCCACGTTGAAGGAAATTGCGCAGGAGGCCGGGGTGTCCCAGGCTACTGTATCGCGAGTGCTCAATGAAGACCCTACGCTGAGCGTCAAGGAAGATACCCGACAGAAGATATTCGAGATTGCCGAGCGTCTGGAGTACAAGACCAGCAGCGCCCGCAAAGGGGTTCACAAGAGCAAGCTGCACTTTCTGGTTGTCTATGCCTACCCGCAGAGTACCGAGGTCAATGATCCCTACTATCTCGCCATCCGATATGGCATCGAGACCCAGTGTGCCCGCCTCAATATCGAGCTGACCCATTTCTATAACGGTGGGGAAGGTCGTGAACTCTCCGCCGTTGACGGTATTCTGGTCGTCGGACATTTGCCGCCAGAGCGTCTTGCCATGCTGTGCGGCCTCTCAAACCACCAGGTGTTTGTGGATTGCCGCTCCCAGAAAGATTTCGATTCTGTGGATGTTGATCTGGCACTGATTAGCCAGCAGGTGGTCGATTACTTTATCGAGCAAGCGCACCAGCGTATCGGTTATATCGGTGGTCAGAATGAGGCACCGGACCTGCGTGAGCTGGCTTTTTTCGATTACGGCCAACGGTTGGGAGTCGTGCAGGAGAGGGACCTCTACTGCGGGGATTTCTCCAGCGCTTCTGGTTATCGGTTGGCAAAAGAGATGCTGGAGGGGGATTGGCCCAAGGCGTTGTTCGTCGCCTCCGACTCCATCGCGATCGGGGTATTGAGGGCCATTCACGAGAAGGGATTGGCCATCCCCGAGCAGATTGAGCTTATCAGCGTCAATGACATCCCCACCGCCAAGTTCACCTTCCCGCCCCTCTCCACAGTGCGGATCCACTCCGAGTTGATGGGCTCCCAGGGGATCAATCTGCTGGTCGAACGGCTGCGCGATCAGCGCTCTGTACCACTGCGAGTATTGGTGCCCAGCCGGCTAATCTTGCGTGGTACCACCCGGTAGTTTTAGTAAAACTTGCTTACCTTCGGCCGCCTGATCCCGATACGGGGCTGCCTGGCTCTTTATCCATGATCGGTCGGGTGTGCTGGTTGATGCCGCCCTTGGCGCAACCCTGAGCGGGGATATTCAGCTGGAGGTGCCGGGCGATCACTTCCTGGTCCGGTATCTGTCAGGACTGGGGTGACCCAGGCATGTTTAATTTCACTCTATCCACTGGTCGTTGCTCAACCTTGCGCCTCCTGGTTATCACGGTAAGCTGGAGGTTCATCTCAATGGGAGGTGTCAGACACCTCCCGTTGTGTGTATTTCCCTCCCTGATCCTGACTCCAGCAGTGGAGGCGGGATGCGCTGCTGATGGAGACTCCTTGTGCGTCTGGATCCCTTTACTTCTGTGTTGATTGCTGTGGTGGCCCTGGCCTCCTTCTTCCCCTGCGAGGGGCAGGTAGCCGTCTGGTTCGGTCTGCTGACCAAGCTGGCGGTGGCACTCTTGTTTTTCATGCACGGTGCCAAGCTGTCGCGCCAGAACCTGCTGGCGGGCCTCGGCCACTGGCGACTGCATCTGGTGGTGATGGCCAGCACTTTCGTGCTGTTCCCGCTGCTGGGGTTGCTGCTCACTCCGCTGGTGCCGCTCTGGCTGAGCCCAGCCATCTACCTCGGCTTCCTCTATCTGTGCGCTCTGCCCGCGACTGTACAGTCGGCCATCGCGTTTACCTCCATGGCGGGGGGCAATGTGTCGGCGGCGGTGTGCAGTGCCTCGGCCTCCAGCATCCTCGGCATCTTTCTCTCCCCCGTGCTGGTGGGATTGATGATCAATGTGCAGGGAGAGGGGATCGATACCTGGCACTCCATCCAGGCCATCATGGTGCAGCTGATGCTGCCGTTCGTGGTGGGCCACCTTTCCCGGCCACTCATCGGCCGCTGGGTCGACAGCCATCGCCCGCTCATCGGCAAACTGGATCAGAGCTCCATTCTTCTGGTGGTCTATGTGGCCTTCAGTGAGGCCGTGGTGCAGGGGATATGGCATCAAGTAGGCTGGTACGATCTGGCCAGTATAGTGCTGTTGAGTTGCGTACTGCTGGCGCTGGTGCTGGGTTGGAACGTCTGGATCAGCCGCCGCCTCGGTTTCGACAAGGCGGACGAGATCACCATCGTCTTCTGCGGCTCCAAGAAGAGCCTGGCCAACGGGGTGCCCATGGCCAACGTCATGTTCCCGGCCGCCAGCGTCGGGGTCATGGTGCTGCCGCTGATGATCTTCCACCAGATCCAGCTGATGGTCTGCGCCGTGCTGGCGCGCCGTTATCATGAGCAGGAGACCAGCCCCCTTGTTCCAAGCCGGGAGGGGTGACGTCACCCGAGTTGAAAAGAGAGGGAGGCCAGCTGGCCTCCCTCTCTTGTTTCTCCGGCTTGTGTCACCCGCAACGTCAGTTCAACGTTTACGCCAGACGGTCAGTTGCGCCACAGTATGTTGATACTTGCGGGCGGTCTCGCGGATGACAAAGGGGACATCTCGCGGTGAGCAGTGTTCCTCGAACTCCTCCGCCAGCAGACGTTGCAACGCCTGATAGGTGCTGAGGGCTTCGCCATTTTCACGGATGCCACCGAGCCAGTTGGCCTTTGGTGTGTACTCAGTCAGCCAGGTGTAAGGGCTGGTAAGCACCAGCAGGCCGCCGCTGCGCAGACGAGGGGCAATGTCCCGCAGGAAGCGGGCCGGTTCACGCAGTCGGTCGATCAGGTTGGCGGCGAGCACCAGATCGTAGTGGTCGTACTTGGGCTTGAGGTTGCAGGCATCCCCCTGACTGAAGTGGATGCGCTCGGTCTGCTCGGTGCCAAGCTGATGGCTCGACAGACGCGCCTCGCAATACTCCACCAGATCTCCCTCCAGCGGTACGGCATAGCGGAAGCTGTCCTGACTGGCGAGGGAGAGTGCCACGTCGATGAAGCGGGCCGAGTAGTCCACCCCGTCCACATGCTGAAAGTGGCGAGCCAGTTCAAAGCTGGCACGACCGGTGGCGCAGCCGATATCCAGCGCCCGTTGGTGATTGCTGCACAGCTCGCTGGCAAGATCTGCCAGGGTCTTGGCGTAGTTGGCGACACCAAAGTGGGTCGGGCCGTACTGGAAGTCGAGGTATTGGGCGACCAGGGTATCGGTTTCGTAAGGATTCACTATGACGGGTTCCTGATAACGTGAGACCAGATAGCGGAAGCCCGCATGCTGGAAGAAGTGGCGACGAAAGGCGTAACGGGACGACTTGAGCGCCTCGTTGCCTGTGCTTATCCAGCTGCCGCCCTTGATGAGGGTGTGCTTGCCATCAAAAGTGGGTGTAGAGAAGTCATCGTAGAGCGGGTGAACCCGAAAGCCGTTGAAGCCATCGATGGCGGTGCTGGTCCACTGCCAGACGTTGCCCACCAGATCGAAGAAGCTGCCCTGGGGGCAGGCATCCACCGGGCAGGAGGAGGCGAAGCGTGCCAGGTTGATGTTGCCGGGCGCATCGATCCAGTCCGGCTGATCCCCTGTCAGCTGTTCACGCAGCAGCATCCACTCCCCTTCGCTCGGCAGCTGGATGGGTAGTCCGGTCTGGGCCGCCTTCCAGCGACAGAAGGCGGCAGCTTCCAGCTGGTTCACCTCGGCGGGCCAATCCCAGGGCATGCTTACCCGCTCCGTCATCAACCTCAGCTGCAACTGCTCAGGCTCGGCAGGGTCACCAACCCAGAAGGTGGGCATGCGCGCCCTGGCATACTGGCACCAACCCCAGCCCTCTTGATCCCACCACTCTTGCTGTTGATAGCCGCCGGCCTGAACGAAGTCGAGGTACTCGGCATTGCTCACCAGCATGCGGCTGGCCTGGAAGGGGGGGATCTCGATGTGGCGCTCGCCATATTCGTTGTCCCAGCCATAAGTAGCGTCCCGTTTGCCGAGGCGCACCTGACCACCGGCCACTGGCAGCAGGCTGTTGGCAGGCACTTCGTCAATCCGGTGGCGAGCTTCTGTGCAGGCGGGCCAATAAGGCTGTGGTTGCACCCAGGCCAGCGGCAGCTGGCGGATCAATACGCTGGAGGTCTCGAGGTGGATACGCTCGTGCTCTATCCCCATCAATATGACCCAGGCCGGGCTCTGCCAGTCGATGGGCAGAGTCAGTGGCATGTGGCGGATGAAGTCAATCACGCGGGTGCGTACCTTGGCGCGGTAGCTGCGCAGCTCGGCCACTCTGGGCCAGTCGTAGTGGGTTTCATCCAGATCGTCCCAGCTCATCTCATCCACACCGATGGCGACCATGGCCTCGATGCAGGCGTCGATGCGGCTATCGATGAGCCGGGCTGCCAGCAGCTTGTTGATGAAGAAGGCAGCTGTGTGGCCGTAGTAGAAAATGAGTGGATGGCGTAGCGGAATCGCCTTGTTGAACCAGGCGCGATCATCGGCCAGGCAATCGAACAGACTCTCGTAGAGATCGAAAGTCTGGCAGAAGTAGCCGAGCAGTTCGCGGCGCTTCTGCTCGGGATCGCTGCCGGTCAGCAGCGGGGTACGGGTCGGCGCGGGCAGGCCGATGGCGGTGGAAAACTGGGTGCTGACTTGGGTCACACTCTGACTCCTTGTTGGCAGTAGTAAATGGATTACCGCAATGGAGAGCTTTATACGCACAAGGTATCACTATTGGCTCAACAGACAGGTGTGACAACCAAAAACTTCCCTGGCCCGTCAGCAGGGTGGCCCGGCGGGCGGTTGCAAGCTGACCGGGACTTGCCCCCGTTCGGGCATGGTCAGTTTTACCAACTTATGGTCTGAATGGCTCTCTACACTTTGATGACGATGCCATGAATAATAGGTATATCCATAAAAATCATATAGTTGGTTATGTGGCACGATGTTTGCCCTCTTTGAGACCGAATGGGTCCGGACACGGCCAGAACACAACGAGGATAGTGACGATGAAACTGATAATGGGAATGATGCTGGCCATGGGGCTCAGTGGCTGCAGCTGGCTGGATGAGACACGGGTGACCGGGGCGGGGGCTGTCATCGAGCAGCATCAACCCATGGGCAAACAGGTGACCCGGGTGTTGGCCGGTGTGCCCGCCAATATTCATCTGGTGGCGGGTGAGGCGAGCGGCATTCATATCAAGGGACAGGAGAACCTCTTGCCCTATCTGGAGTTGACCGAGAGTGGCAGCAAGCTGGAGATAGAGGTGAAGGATGGCTACCGGCTTGACCCCACAGAGCCGCTAGATCTGACCATCACTCTGCCCGAGCTCCATGAACTGGCGCTGGCGGGCACGGGCCGTGGTGATCTGCATGGCTTCAAGGGGGACAGGCTGGTGCTGTCTGTGGCCGGAACGGGTGACATAGTCGCCAGCAAGCTGGGTTTGAACCGTCTGGAGGGCAACATAGCCGGCTCGGGCAGCCTGGATCTGGGTGAGGGATCAGCCAAAGCCATGGAGCTGAACATCGCCGGTTCCGGTGATGTGCTGGGGGCCGGGCTCGCCAGCGAAGATGTCGAGGTCAACATAGCAGGCAGCGGGGACGTGGAGGTACGGGCGCAGGCGCGGCTCAAGGTCGGCATCGCCGGATCCGGCTCGGTCAGTTACTGGGGAGATCCCAAGCTGCAGAGCGAGATCGCAGGCTCGGGGGACGTGACCCGCCAGGGCAGCTGAAGCCTGACCGCAAGCAGATAATCGAAAATAGAAAATAAACAGGCCCTTCATGGGCCTGTTTTGATCAGAGATGGCGGGCGTGGAAGCGCAGGTGTGCCTCGATAAAGCTCGCCACAAAGTAGTAGCTGTGGTCATAGCCGGGGTGGCGATTGAGCTCCAGCGGCCAGGCCTTGCTGGCGGCAATATCCGCCAGGGCATCGATGTGCAGCTGCTCGGCGAGGAAGGGATCGTCCAGCCCCACATCCACCAGGGTCGGCAGCGGTGTTACCGGGTGGTGGCGCAGCAGCTGGCAGGCGTCCCACTCCTGCCACAACAGGGGATTGTTGCCGAGGTAGGCACCGAGCGCCTTCTGCCCCCAGGGGCAGCGGCTCGGATGGCTGATGGGGCTGAAGGCTGACACGGATCGGTAGCGACCGGGCTCGCGCAGGGCAGCGATCAGGGCCCCGTGCCCCCCCATGGAGTGGCCGCTGATGGCGCGGTGGGTCGAGACCGGGAAGTGGGTCTCTATCAGGTCAGGCAGCTCGCGGGTGACGTAATCATACATCTGGTAGTGATCACGCCAGGGGCTCTGGCTGGCGTTGACGTAAAAGCCTGCCCCCATGCCGAGATCGTAAGCGGGATCATCCGCCACTCCTTCGCCGCGGGGGCTGGTGTCCGGTGCTACCAGGGCGATGCCGAGCTCGGCGGCGATGCGGTGCGCCCCCGCCTTCTGCATGAAGTTTTCATCGGTGCAGGTGAGGCCGGAGAGCCAGTAGAGCACAGGCACCTTTTGGCCGGTGAGGGCCTGGGGCGGCAGATAGATGGCGAAGCGCATCTCGCAGCCGAGCACGCTGGAGCTGTGGCTGTAGCGCTTGTGCCAGCCATCGAAGCTCTTGTTGCTGCTGATAATGTCCAGATTCATCGAGGAACTCCTGCTCCCCGCCCGTCGAGGGACGGGCGGGGTGATCATGCTCAGTAGTGAATGACGGTGCGGATGCTCTTGCCTTCGTGCATCAGCTCGAACGCCTCGTTGATTTGCTCAAGCCCCATGGTATGGGTGATGAAGTCATCCAGCTTGAACTCCCCCTGCATGTAGCGCTGCACATAGCTCGGCAGCTCGCTGCGACCGCGCACGCCACCGAAGGCACTGCCGCGCCAGACACGACCCGTCACCAGCTGGAACGGACGTGTGCTGATCTCCTGGCCCGCTCCTGCGACGCCAATGATGACCGACTCGCCCCAGCCCTTGTGACAGCATTCGAGCGCTGCACGCATCACCTTGACGTTGCCGATGCACTCGAACGAGAAGTCGACGCCGCCGTCGGTTATCTCGACGATGACCTCCTGGATGGGCTTGTCGTAATCGTTCGGGTTGATGCAGTCGGTGGCGCCCAGCTTGCGGGCCAGTTCGAATTTGCTCTCGTTGATGTCGATGGCGATGATGCGACCGGCTTTGGCGAGGCGGGCGCCGATCACGGCGGAGAGGCCAATGCCACCCAGCCCGAAGATGGCGACGTTCTCACCTTCCTTCACCTTGGCGGTGTTCATCACGGCGCCTATGCCGGTGGTGACGCCGCAACCGAGCAGGCATACCTCTTCCAGCGGAGCCGCCGGGTCCACCTTGGCGATGGAGATCTCGGGCAGGACTGTGTACTCACTGAAGGTGGAGGTGCCCATGTAGTGATAGATGGGCTGACCATCCTTGGAGAAGCGGGTGGTGCCGTCCGGCATCAGTCCCTTGCCCTGGGTGGTGCGGATCTTCTGGCACAGGTTGGTCTTGCCGGATTTGCAGAACTTGCACTCGCCGCACTCGGGGGTGTAGAGCGGGATCACGTGATCACCCACCTTGACGCTGGTGACACCTTCCCCGATGGACTCGACGATGCCGCCGCCCTCATGGCCCAGGATGCAGGGGAAGACCCCTTCCGGATCTTCGCCGGACAGCGTGAAGGCATCTGTGTGGCAGACGCCGGTGGCGACGATGCGCACCCGTACTTCACCGGCCTGGGGTGGCATGACCTCCACCTCTTCGATGGAGAGGGGCTGGCCCGGTCCCCAGGCGATGGCGGCTTTACACTTGATGCTTTGAACCTGTGCCATGAATGACATCCTTCTTGTTGCGGTAGGTGAACAGAGATGAACTCAGGTATGCAGTGTAGTTTCCCTTCGATTTGGTGATAATGAGGCTAAATATCAAATCACTTTTACACACAGGTAATAATGCTCGGCTGGGAAGGGATCTGTGAATTTGTCAGCGTGGCGGAGCAGGGGGGCTTTACCCCGGCGGCGCGCAAGCTGGGGGTGTCGGTGGCGCAAGTCAGCCGTCAGGTGGCACAACTGGAAGACAGGTTGCAGGCCAAGCTGTTGCTGCGCACCACCCGTCAGGTGCGGCTTACCGAGCTAGGCGAGATCTACTATCGTCACTGCCGTCAGCTGCTGGACAACCTCTACGAGGCAGAGCTGGCGGTGGGACGCCATCAGGCGGTGCCGCAGGGTTCCCTGCGCATCACGGCGCCCGTCTCTTACGGTGAAAGCCGTATCGCCCCGCTGGTAAACGACTTCATGGTGCGTTTCCCCCAGCTGGAGGTCACTCTCAACCTCACCAACCAGCTGCTGGATCTGGTGCACGAAGGTTATGATCTGGCGATCCGGCTTGGCCACCTCAAGGATTCGAGTCTGGTGGCGCGCAAGCTGGCGCAACGGGTGCCCTATGTGTGCGCCTCGCCAGCCTACACAGCCCGCCACGGCATGCCCAACAGTCTCTCCGAGCTGACCCGCCATACCTGTCTGGTGGGCAATGGCGACGAGTGGTACTTCACCCTGGATGGCCGCCCTCACAGCGTCCGGGTGCACGGTCTGTTGCAGTGCAACAGCGGGCACGCCCTGCTGGATGCGGCGCTCAAGGGGATCGGCATCATCCAGCTGCCGGACTACTACGTGAGTGACCACCTGGCCCGGGGGGAGCTTATCGAGCTGCTGCCCGAGTTGCGGGCACCGGAGGAGGGGATCTGGGCACTTTATCCCCACAACCGCCACCTATCCCCCAAGGTACGGCTGCTGGTGGACTATCTGGCCGAGCGGCTGAGCGATCCTAACCAACCCGCCCTGGTTCGCCCGGTGGGCTGATAGGGGTCGCTGTATGTATAAAAGAGAGGGACCACAGGGGGCGGGCAGAATACCAATGTATCCAGATGGATTTTTGTTTCATATGAGCCTTTCTTGATGTAGCCTGTCAGCCGAATTAGACCTGCTCATGCTTGGTCTTTTTTCCTCTTCTTGCTAAAGGACAGATAATAATGAAAGGCACGGTTATTGATTTTAATGAAACAGCTCGTACCGGTTTGATTTCTGGGGATGATAGTAATAGATATCAGTTTGATATTACTGAGTGGAGAGGCAGCCAACTGCCTAAGAATGGCTTGAAAGTTGATTTCTCTATTGAAGGCGAGCACGCAAAAGCCATTTACGCCATCGCCTCTAATGTTGGGGCATCCAAGAAGGTGGCCGCTGCATTGTTTGCGTTTTTCCTGGGTGCCTTCGGTGCGCATAAGTTTTATCTTGGCTACACCAAGCAAGGTGTGATCATGCTGCTGATTTTCTTGTTTGGTTTTATTCTGTTAGGTTTGCCATCGGTCATTATCGGGCTTATTGCCTTCATCGAATTTGTTATTTATATATCTAAATCAGATGAAGAATTTGAGCAGACCTATATCATCAATAAAAAGGTATGGTTCTAGCAGATAGCTTATTCTGGTAATTAGCAATCCTCTAAGGAAGGTGCGAACAAGTCCCTGATATGAGATCATGTTTGTCATCTGGAGCCATGGAACAGGGTTCATCATGAG
>NZ_JAPDBE010000072.1:0-9360 GCF_027705025.1 Aeromonas sp. D3
CGTTTCACACCTTGTCCCATCGGGCTCTCCGTTTATGTGGGGGAAAGGTGTAAACCATATTCAGGACGGGACACTGCGATCAAAAAAGCCTGCGTAATGCAGGCTTTTTGTCATTTTGGCTGACCAGTGATCAGTCGGCTCTTGGTCAATCCCCTTTGAAGGGGAGCAATACATTATCCGGCATATCTGATCAGCCCTTGGCCAACCATTTGGTCGGGTTGATGGCCTCACCCTGATAGCGGATCTCGAAGTAGAGGCCGGGTCTGTCCTGGCCGCCACTGTCACCGACCAGAGCCACTGGTTCGCCCTGTTCCACATTCTGGCCAACCTGGCGCAGCAGCGACTGATTGTGACCATAGAGGCTCATATAGCCAAGGCCATGGTCGATCACCAGCAACATGCCGAAACCGTCCAGCCAGTCGGCGTAGACTATCTGGCCCGGTGCGACCGCCTTGACCTGGGTACCTTCGCTGGCACCGATCAGAGTGCCCTTCCACTTGAGCTGGGCGGTGCGCGGCGAGCCATAGGAGATGAGGATGGGCCCCTGCACCGGCCAGCGCAGGCTGCCGTTGGTCTTGAGACCGCCGTAGCCGCCACTGCTTGCCTTGGCGCTGCTGCTGCGCGCAGCGGCTTGCTGATCAGCCACCCTGTCTTGTTGTTCGGCGACTCTCTGCTGCTCGGCGGCGAGTCGTTGCTGCTCGCCGACCTTCTGTTGTTGAGCCGCGATCCGCTGTTGTTCTGCAATCCGCTTCTGTTCGGCGGCCAGTCGTTGGGCCTCCAGACGGCGCTGGCGTTCCTGCTCGGCTTTCAGCTTGGCCAGCCGTTCCCGCTCGGCCCGCTCACGACGCTCCTGCTCTTCCCGCTGGCGGCGAAGCTCTTCCAGCCTGGCTTTCAGGGCTTTTTCCGCCTTGACCAGCTTGGTCAGCTTTAGCTCGTCGCTTTGCACCGATTGTTGCAACTGGTTGCGCACCTTGGCACGGCTCTGCTGGCTGGCCAACAGGCTCTGGTGATGCTGTTGCTGTTCGCTCAGCAAGGATTGCAGCTTGCTCTCGGTCTCTTTGGTGGCCTGCTGGTTTTTGGCCAGCTTGGTGCGGGTTGCGCGCAGGGCTTCGATGGCCTCGATGCGGGCCTTGTTGAGATAGTCGTAGTAGTCGAGAGAGCGGCTCAGTTTGGCCGGATCCTGCTGGTTGAGCAGTAGTTTGAGGTAATCGTGGTTGCCCGCCTGGAAGGCGCTTTCCGCCTGCTTGGCCAGCAACTGCTTCTGATGCTTTGCCTGTTGTTCCAGATCCAGCTTGTCCTGTTGCAGGCTTACCAGCTTTTGCTGGTTTTTTTTCAGCTGTTGCTTGGTCTGCTCGAGCTTGGCGGCGGCGGCCGAAATGGCCTGCTCGTCAGCCTTGAGCTGAGTATTGAGTTTGGTCAGCTCTTGCTTGCTGAGCTTGAGGGTCTTCTGCTGTTCCTTTATCTGGGACTGCATGGTGCCGAGCTGCTGGTTGGCAGCCAAGGCCTTGCCCGCGATAAACGACAGGCAAAAAAACAGCGCGCCGGCCAACAGGCCGACGCGACTGGTTTTGTTTGAAATAACTTCGCATCCCCGCATGGGGAAGGATTATTTCAGAATCATCAGGGGCTTGCCAGTCATTTCCGGCGGCACAGGAAGACCCATCAGGGTCAACATGGTCGGGGCCAGATCGGACAGTTTGCCACCTTCAAGCACCTCGGCCTTGCGACCGAAATAGATGAGGGGAACCGGCAGGTTGGTGTGGGCTGTGTGAGCCTGACCGGTCTCTTCGTCCAGCATCTTCTCGGCGTTGCCGTGGTCGGCGGTGATCAGGCATTCGCCGCCTACTTCGGCCAGGGCCTCGGTGACGCGACCGACGCAGTGGTCAACGGCTTCACAGGCTTTGACGGCCGCATCGAATACGCCGGTGTGGCCGACCATGTCGCCGTTCGGGTAGTTGCAGATGATGGTGTCGTACTTGCCGCTCTTGATGGCGGCGACCAGCTTGTCGGTCAGCTCTTCGGAGCTCATTTCCGGCTGCAGGTCATAAGTTGCCACTTTCGGGCTGGCAACGATCTCGCGGTCTTCACCGGTGAAGCAGGACTCTTCGCCACCGTTGAAGAAGAAGGTGACGTGGGCGTACTTCTCGGTTTCGGAGATGCGCAGCTGGGTTTTGCCCTGCTTGGCCAGCCACTCACCCAGGGTGTTCACCAGGGCCGTCGGCGGGTAGGCACAGGCAGTTTTGATGTCGGCCGCGTATTCGGTCAGCATCACGAAGTTCAGCGCAGGGGTGGCTGCACGGGCAAAGCCGGTGAAGTCACTGTCAACGAAGGCGCGGGTGATTTCACGGGCGCGGTCGGCACGGAAGTTCATGAAGATCAGGGCATCGCCATCCTGCATGGGGGCGGCAGCACCGATGCGGGTGGCCTTGACGAACTCGTCGTTTTCGTCGCGGGCATAGGCAGCGGCCAGGGCTTCGCTGGCGCTGTCGGCGGTGAACTCGCCCTTGCCCTGAGTCATCAGGTCATAAGCTTGCTGCACGCGATCCCAGCGGTTGTCACGATCCATGGCGAAGTAGCGGCCGATCATGGAGGCGAAACGACCCTTGCCCAGACGGGCAAACAGTGCATCGAACTGTTCGATGGAGGACTGGGCGGAGCGCGGCGGAACGTCGCGGCCATCCAGGAAGGCGTGGAAGTAGATCTGCTCGGCGCCACGCTTGGCGGCCATCTCGATCATGCCCATGATGTGCTCTTCGTGGCTGTGTACGCCACCCGGGGACATCAGACCCATGATGTGAACGGCTTTGCCCTTGGTCACGGCAGAATCGACAGCCTTGGCCAGTTCGACGTTCTGGAAGAAGTCGCCGTCCTTGATCTCTTTGGAGATGCGGGTCAGCTCCTGATAGACGATGCGACCGGCACCTATGTTGACGTGGCCCACTTCAGAGTTACCCATCTGACCATCCGGCAGACCCACATCCAGGCCGGAGCCGGAGATCAGTGTGCTGGTGTAGTCACGGGCGAGACGGTCGAGGTTGGGAGTCTTGGCGGCAGCGACGGCGTTGTGCTCTTGCTTGGTGCTGTAGCCCCAACCGTCCATGATGACCAGAACCAAAGGTTTCTTAGCTGTTGACATAAGGCTATGTCCTCTCGGATAGGAATGAATTGCGGGAAGTGAAACTAGCGTAATATTACTACATCTGCCGAAATAGTCACCTGATAGCCAAGCCCTTGCCAACACCCGCCGCGGACTGTTGCCAGCCTGTTTCCCCTTTGTCGCCGGCTTGTCCCCTCACTCGACGAATCCTCGCCCCAAGGGACTGGATGCCACTTTTTATTCCGATCCGTTATGGGGTTCCCGCCTGATGGGAGCCCGCTCCCGCTTTGCCGCCAAGATGGCTGATCTTGGTGGGGTCACCATGTATACTCGGGCCCTTGTCTTGGTCCCTGGATAGTAGAAGATGCAAGAGTATTTGGATTTTGCGGCCCGTAACCCGCTGCTGACCGCAGCCTGGTTCGGCCTGGCAGGCACTCTGGTTTACACCAGCGTGCGTGCTCGTTTTTCTCCGGTGAAGACGGTGAACAACCACACGGCTACCCTGCTGATCAACCGTGAAAATGCCACAGTGGTGGATATTCGCAGTCAGGAAGAGTTTGCCAAGGGTCATCTGGCCGGTGCCCAGCACCTGCTGCTCAGCCAGATCCAGAGCAATAATCTGGGGCCGGTTGAAAAGCATAAAGATGCCCCCATCATAGTGGTGTGCGAGTCGGGGATGACCGCTGGTGGCGCGGGTCGCCAACTGAGCAAGGCCGGTTTCAAGCAGGTGTATGTGCTCAGCGGTGGCATGGCCCAGTGGCGTGCAGATAATCTGCCGGTGACCAAAAAACGCTGATTTAAGGGCCTGCGCCCACTCATTATCTTAAAAAGGAATCAAACGAAATGGCTGACGAAATCAACAACCAGGAAGTGCAACCGGAATTCCACATCCAGCGTGTCTACACCAAGGATGTCTCTTTCGAAGCCCCGAATACCCCGCACATCTTCCAGAAAGAGTGGCAGCCGGACGTCAAGCTGGACATGGACACCAAGACCAACATCCTGGCTGATGGCGTGTACGAGGTTGTACTGACCCTGACCGTGACCTGCAAGCTGGAAACCGAGACCGCTTTCCTGTGTGAAGTGCAGCAAGCCGGCATCTTCACCATAGGCAACCTGCCGGAGCCGCAACTGGCTCATTGCCTGGCCGCCTTCTGCCCGAACATACTGTTCCCGTATGCCCGCGAAGCCGTGGCCAACATGGTGAGCAAGGGGTCCTTCCCGCAGCTGAACCTGGCACCGGTCAACTTCGATGCCCTGTTTGCCCAGCACATGGCGCAAGCACAGGCCCAGCAGGCGACTGCGGAAGCCTGATAATGGCTGACCAGATCGCTATCTCGGTCTTGGGGGCGGGGTCTTATGGCTCCGCCCTTGCCATTTCTCTGGCGCGCAACGGTCATCCGACCCTGCTGTGGGGTCACGACCCTGCCCATGTCGCCGAGCTGGAACACGACCGCTGCAACAAGGCCTTTTTGCCTGATGTCCCTTTTCCTGCGGATCTTCAGCTGACTGCGGATCTGCAACGGGTGGTACAAGCCGCTCCCGTCCTGCTGCTGGTGGTGCCGAGCCATGTGTTCGGCCAGGTGCTGAGCCAGGTCAAACCCTTCCTGCGCCCCGATACCCGTATCGCCTGGGCCACCAAGGGGCTTGAACCTGACAGCGGCCGTCTGCTGCAGGATGTGGCCCGTGATGTGCTGGGGGAGACTATTCCGCTGGCCGTGATCTCGGGCCCCACCTTTGCCAAGGAGCTGGCCGCCGGTCTGCCGACCGCCATCTCGGTGGCGTCGACTCACGACGACTTTGCCGATGAGCTTTCCCATCTGCTGCACTGCGGCCGTTCGTTCCGGGTTTATACCAATCCGGATTTCGTCGGCCTGCAACTGGGTGGTGCGGTCAAGAACGTCATCGCCATCGGTGCCGGTCTCTCTGATGGTCTGGGCTTTGGCGCGAACGCCAGAACTGCGCTCATCACCCGAGGCTTGGTGGAGATGCAGCGTCTCGGTGCTGCGCTGGGTGCGGATGCCAAAACCTTCATGGGGATGGCGGGGCTTGGGGATCTGGTGCTGACCTGTACCGACAACCAGTCGCGCAACCGTCGCTTCGGTCTGGCCCTCGGGGCCGGCAAGAGCGTGGATACCGCCATGGCCGAGATCGGTCAGGTGGTGGAAGGTTATCGCAACACCAAGGAGGTGCATCTGCTGGCGGCCCGTTGTGGCGTCGAGATGCCCATCTGCGAGCAGATCTTCCAGGTGCTCTACCAGGGCAAGAACCCGAAAGAAGCCGCGATTGCTCTGCTCAGTCGGGACAAGCGCGACGAATAAGCCTCATCCGTTTGCCGGATAGCAAAACCCTGCCAGATTGGCGGGGCCTTTTCATGTGCTGTCAGAGGGGATCAACTCTGATGGATGATCGCCACTGGCACGGGATCAATAGTAGGAGTGATCGCCGCGCTGGTGCTCGGTGGCATCTTTGACGCCGTTGAGCTCGCCAGGGAATTTTTCCAGCAGCTGCTTCTCGATCCCCTCTTTCAGGGTGTAATCGACCATGGAGCAACCGTTGCAACCGCCGCCAAACTGCAGGATGGCCAGCTTGTCTTCGGTCAACTCGACCAGAGTTACCTTGCCACCGTGACCGGCCAGCATGGGGTTGACCTCGGACATCAGCACATATTCAATGCGGTCGATCAGCGGTGCATCGTCGGCCACTTTGCGCATCTTGGCGTTGGGGGCTTTGAGGGTGAGCTGGGAGCCCATCTGATCGGTGACGAAATCGATGGTGGCATCGACCAGGTAAGGGGCGCTCAGAGGATCAACCAGGCAGTCGAATCCGCTGAAAGGCAGGTGTTGATCTTCCGGATCCACCGCGTCGGGCGGGCAATACGATACGCCACACTCGGCATTCTGGGTTCCCGGATTGACCACAAACACCCGGATATTGGTGCCATCAGGCTGTTTTTCCAGCAGTTTACGGAAATGGGCCTGGGCGGTGTCGGAAATGCTGATCATCACTATCCTCATAAACCTGAGTGTACGACTAGGGTATTCATGATAACTCGCTTGGCAGTGCTTGGGTAGCATGCAGATGGCGCTTAACATATGTCAAATATACCTATGGCAGCCTGATGTGACTGAGCCTGCGGTATACATACCTAGGGTCATTTGAGATGTTTGAGCGTACGGCAAATGGCCCACACTTCCACTTTTTCGATGCCGCTCTCGTGCAGCAAGCGGGTGAGCTGGCCCGCCGTGGCCCCCGTGGTTACCACATCGTCGAGCAGGGCCACATGCCGATAGTGATGGGGGCGAACGTGAAAGGCGCCCCGCAAATTCCGCCGCCGCTGACCGGCACTGAGCCGGGTCTGTTGCGGGGTTGCCTTGGTGCGACTCAGCAACTGCTTATCACAAGGAATACCGGTGATCTGGCTGAGGGTGGTGGCTATCTCCTCAGCCTGATTGAAGCCGCGCCACCACTGCCGCCACCAGTGCAGGGGAACAGGGATGATGACTTCTGGGGGCTCGTCTCTCTCCAGATGATCGGCCAGCAGGCGTGCGAGCAGTGGCGCCAGCAGGATCTGGCCGGCGTATTTCAGTTGGGGAATGAGCATGGGGTAGGGTGCCTGATAGTCGCCAATGACCTGCAACCGCTCCCAGGGTGGTGGCCTGCGCTGGCAGCGGCCGCAGATCAGCTCCTTATCTCCCATGTATTCCGGCAAGGGGGCCGCACACAATGTGCATCTGGGGTAGGACTGGTACAGGGCTTGTCGACACCAGCTACAAAGCAGTGGCTGGCTATCACAAGCTTGCTGGCAGAGCAGACAGCTGCCCTGCCAGTCGGCGTGGCTGCCAAGGATCGGACTTGCTTTGGCTAGCAGCCGCTTTAACATGCTGACCCCAAGAGAATGAACAGGGATCTTGAGTCTAGATGAGCGTATCGGTAGAACGGTTTGGTCAGGGACCCGATCTGGTGCTGTTGCACGGATGGGGCATGAATGGCGCAGTCTGGCATGGTATTGCCCAGCAGTTGGCGGCACATTATCGGCTGCATCTGGTGGACTTGCCCGGGTTTGGCAACAGTCCGCTGCGCGAGGGGAGTGATTATTCATTGCCCTGGCTGGCAGAGCAGATTGCCACAGTCTTGCCGCAGAAGTGCCATCTGCTCGGCTGGTCCCTCGGTGGTCTGGTAGCAAGCCAGCTGGCCTTGACCCAGCCTGAGCGACTTCATTCGCTTATCACTGTGGCCAGCTCTCCCTGTTTCATGGCCCGGGATGAGTGGCCTGGTATAGCCCCCAAGGTGCTGACCGGTTTCAATCAGATGTTGGCGGGAGACTTCAGGCAGACCATAGAACGCTTTCTGGCGATCCAGGCCATGGGCAGCGAGCATGCCAGGGATGATATCCGTCAGCTGCGCCACTGGCTGGCGGAACGCCCCGCCCCCCAGTTTGCCGCGCTGGAGGCCGGGCTCGGTTTGCTGGCAGATGTTGACCTGCGCGATGAGCTGGTACCACTGAGCTTGCCCTGGCTGCGCGTCTATGGCCGGCTGGATTCCCTGGTGCCTAAAGCCTCCATTGCGCTGCTGGATGAGCGCTACCCAGCCAGCCACAGCGTGGTGCTGGAAAAGGCCTCGCACGCACCCTTTATTTCCCATCCACAACAGTTCGTTGAAATCGTTCGACATTTTGTTGGTTGAAAAACAGACGATTTACTTCATTAATCCTCTGGCGTGACGGATAATTAATCCAACGTCAGAGGAGAGTTGTCATGCGCATAGATTCTGCATTGAACAGCGGAGTACAAGGGTTTCAGCGAGCGGAGCAGATTGCCGACAAGGCATCCAGCCAGATTGCCCGGCTCAACACGCCGAATGGCGATCAGGTGCAGTTGCCTGACGAGCTGGTCAACCTCAAGGTGGCCGAGGTGCAGGCTGGTGCCTCTGCCAAAGTGATCCAGACTGCCAGTGACATGATGGGTACCCTGATCGATATCCGGGTCTGACATGAACATCAATGTCAGTCTGCCGACCCTTATTCCTAATCAGCTGCAACCGCAGACGGAATCGGCACGTACTGACAATCGCCGTGCAGCACTCATCCCCCAGACTCGTCAGAGCGAGGCATTCAATGCCGAGCCTGAAGTCGGCTCGCAGAAAGACAAGTCCAAGGCCAGCCAGGCCAACGCCACCCAGACCTCTCAGCAGACGCGGGAAGGGCCACAGACCAGCAACCCGCAAACGCCCGTGGATAACCGCTTTGTTGAAGCCACGGGTGAGGATGGCCAGCGCAACAAGCAACAGCAGGATCCCAAGCAGCAGGAGCAGCAACAGAAGCAGGAGCTGCAGATCAAGGAGCTGGTGGACAGGGATCAGGAGGTTCGCACCCACGAGCAGGCTCATCAGGCTGCAGGCGGCCAGTATGCCAGTAGCCCTACTTATCAATTTTCGATGGGACCGGACGGCAAGCGTTATGCCACTGGTGGTGAGGTTTCCATCGACATCGGGACTATCCCTGGTGATCCTGAAGCCACCATTGCCAAGATGCAGCAGGTACGGGCTGCCGCTCTGGCGCCTGCCGAGCCTTCCGCACAGGATCTGAGTGTGGCCAGAAGTGCCGCAGTCAAGGAGGCCCAAGCCCGCAAGGCAATGATGACATCCAGCTCCCAGTCAGGCGCTACGCCTGCTGATGGTGCACGGACCGGCGTGCTGAACACCTATATGGAACAACGTAATCAGGTCATCGCCCAGCGATATCAACAGGCGGTCAGGCCAGCGGCGCAGCAGGGTCTCAGCCTAAGCGCCTAGGCACACTACTTTTCCCCGATTTTTCTATCCCGACCCGGGTTTTTGCAACTAATCTGAGGGGTAATCCCATTCATCCTCACAGGAGTCGCCATGCACTTTGATGAAGTCAAACCGGAAGATTTTGCCACCTTCTCCCGTGTTCCCCCTCCTCACCTTCAGATGGAACAGTTCTTGATGCAACTCGGTGGCGGCGGGACTGAAGGGACCCATTTCAAGAAGAAGGTCATGCTGGCGGCCGGCTGGAGCCACACTGGCGTCGTTTCATATGGCAAGTACCCGCAGGAAGCCTGCAAGGCATTCAACCGGCTGCGGGAGGTGCTGGTACAGCATCAGGATCCGGAAGGTATTCTGGCTACCCTCAGTCAGTAAGCCTGGCCTTGTAAAAAAGCCCCTCGCGGGGCTAATGCCGATCAGTTAAGGATCCATTGACCGATCCTGCTGATGTGTAAAAATCCGAAACCTGTTGATTT
>NZ_JAPDBE010000073.1:0-8848 GCF_027705025.1 Aeromonas sp. D3
AAAACGGCTCAAACATGAAGAAATGAAATGACTGAGTCAGCCGAGAAGAATTTCCCCGCTTATTCGCACCTTCCCAAGGAGTGCATTTTACCATCATGTGGCAGTTGTTCAAATAATGAAAAAACTACAATATCTTTAATTATCAATTATTTAGGTTTCCATTGAGGTGCCTGGCAGCGGGTATGGTACTACAGGTTATTAATTTGGTTCAAAAAACACTCAAAAAGATGGCCGTTTATGTAATCGTTCTCACTTAGCTTGCAGCCTGAGTATGTTTTTGGCCTCGTTCGCGAGTTTTGTTGAATACGGTGCGGAGCGGATGGATCTGTTGTGCCAGATCTTGTCGCATGGCGGTTTATTGCTTGAAGATTGACTGCTGATACAGCTTTCGCTGTGGTTTGAGAGCCCCGCCCATGTCCGGCCAGGGTTGCCAGAGGTCCGGCACCATAAAGCCGGGTAATGTCTGCCTGAGCCAGGCGGCCAGCTCCGGATAGGGCACAGGTTCGCCATGCCAGTCGATGAAGGCGGCGGGTCTTTGTCCCCACTCGTCGCTCGGTATGGGCACCACCAGTGCCTGGGCCACGGCAGGGTGATCCACCAGCCGCTGTTCTATGGTCTCTGGCTGGATATTCTCCCCGCCCGAGATAAATAGATTGTCGATCCGCCCCTCCACCACCAGCTCTCCGCTGGCAGTAAAATGGCCCTGGTCGCGGGTGTGAAACCAGCCAGCCTCGTCGAGCGGCCGCTCCAGTACGCCCTCCTTGAAATAACCGGCAAACAAGGTGTCACCGCGTACGCAAATTTCCCCTTGTTGAATGCAGACTTCCCGCCCCGGCAGCGGCCTGCCGACCAGGCCCGCAGTGGTCGGCAGGCCGGTACAGACCTGGCTTCCCATTTCCGACAAGCCATAGCTCGACTTGGGGGTGAACCCCATGGCCGCGAGGCGATCGACCAGCGGCTGCGGGATGGCGGCGCCGCCGAGCAACAGCTCGCGCAAGCGGGTGCGAGCGGGGTCAAAACCCTCAGCCATCAGTCGCCAGAGCTGGGTCGGTACCAGCGACAGGTGAGTGATGGGTTGGCATTCGAGGCGCGTCTTGAGGGGCTGGCTGCGCTCGTCCAGCACCAGGCTGGCCCCTGCCAGAAAGACCCGGAACAGGATGGCGTAGCCGCCGACGTGAAACAGCGGCAGGGAGAGCAACCAGCCGCACTCCTCATCCAGCGGGATCAGGGAGGCTGAGCCTCGCGCCGAGGCCAAGTGGTTGGCGAGACGATGCACCACGGCTTTCGGTGTACCGCTGGAGCCGGAGGTGAGGATCATGTTGTTCAACTGGGCAGGCGCAAGTGGCCAGGGCTGCTCGGTAGCCGCCACTTCTGTGCTGAAATTCAGCCGCAGTGGGCACCCACTTCCTACCGGAATTTCATCGGCCGACCAGAAGGCGGCCACGTCCAGCTGCTGTGCCAGTGCGGCCTGTCTGCTCAGTGGAAAGGCCGGGTTGAGCGGGCAGAAAATGATACCGCTGCGCACGCAGGCCCAGGCCAGCAAGACGTCTGGCAGGGCGCCGCGCACCACGGCAGCCAGGCGGTCGCCGCTTTTCAAGCCGGCCCCTTCCAGTTGCAGGCACAGGCTGTTGAGCCTTGCATCCAGCTGCTGGTAGTTGAGGGGGCTTGCTGTGTGGATGGCGATCCGGTGGGGCGCGGCTTGTGCCCAGTGGCGCACCGGGCATGGTTCTAAATGGGAGTGATGGTCAGATGTCGGCAGCATGCAGGCCCCTTCAGTCACGGTGAAACAGGGGCTCCAGCAGACTCAGGTCGGGTTTGCCCTGGGTATCCAGCAGGTCGCTTGCCAGCCAGCGTTTGGTGTCCAGGCCCGGTGCCTGATCCGGCGCCCATTCACCCGCGAGACGGGCAAGCTGGCCGAGGCCGACCCCGGACTCGAAACAGGAGGAGACGATCACTTTCAGGCGCAGCTCGCGGGCACGGGCCACCAGTGCTTCGCTGTTGGCCAGCGAGCCAAGCAGCATGGGCTTGAGCACCAGGGCTCTCAGTTGCGGGATGGGCTCCCAGGGTTTGCCTTGTGCCAACAGCTCGTCGATGGCGACCGGCATGCCGGTGCGGTTCGCCACGAAGGCGATGTCGTCAAAGTTGGCGCAAGGGTCTTCCAGATATTCGATCCGGTTTGGGTCCAGGTGACCGCAGAAGGCCCAGGCCTCCTCACGGGTCCAGCCCTGGTTGGCGTCCAGCACCAGCTTGAGAGTGGGAATGCGATCGCACAGCAGGCGGATCAGCGCCAGCTCGTCGCGCATGGGGTAACGGGCCACTTTCAGCTTGGCCTTGCTGGGGGTCTGGTGCAGCCAGTCCTTCCAGTGTTTGAGCAGCTCCTGGGGGGAGCCTTGAATAAGGGGATAGGGTGCGGGCAGGGTGGCGGCCTGTTCAGGCCAGATCCGGCGCGCGCAATCGAACCCAAATTGCACCGAAGGCAGCAGGGGCGAGATGGGCTGTCCCTGAGCCAGTTGATCCAGACAAGCGAGCGCTTCGGCTTGCGCTTCGGCCAGCGTCTCTTTGGAGAAACCGGGCAGGGGGGCTATCTCCCCCCAGCCCTTGTCAACACGAATCAGCAGGCCCTCTCGCGCCACCTCCACCTTGCCGTGAAAGGTCAGGGGCTGGGTAAAAGGCAGTTGGTAGCGATAGAGAGCGAGTTTCATCAGGGATTCCGCTTGTATTTGGAGAAGTCGGGACGACGTTTTTCGTTGAACGCGTTACGCCCTTCCTGACCCTCTTCGGTCATGTAGAACAGCATGGTGGCATTCCCCGCCAGCTCCTGCAAGCCGGCCTGGCCATCGCAGTCGGCGTTGAGGGCCGCTTTCAGGCAGCGCAGCGCCATCGGGCTGTTTTGCAGCATCTCGCGGCACCAGCGCACGGTTTCGCGCTCCAGCTCGGCCAAAGGCACGACAGTGTTGACCAGCCCCATGTCGAGCGCTTGGCCAGCATCGTACATGCGGCAGAGGAACCAGATCTCGCGGGCCTTCTTCTGGCCGACGATGCGGGCCATGTAGGAGGCGCCCCAGCCGCCGTCGAAGGAGCCGACTTTCGGACCTGTCTGGCCGAACTGGGCGTTGTCCGCCGCTATGGTGAGATCGCACATCATGTGCAGCACGTGGCCGCCACCGACCGCGTAACCGGCCACCATGGCGACCACGGGTTTCGGGCAGGTGCGGATGTCACGCTGGAAGTCGAGCACGTTGAGGTGGTGAGTGCCTTCGTCGTCCTGGTATCCACCGTAGTCGCCACGGATCTTCTGATCGCCACCGGCGCAGAACGCCTTCTCGCCGAAGCCGGTGAGTATGATGGTGCCGATATGATCGTCATAGCGGGCATCGGCCAGTGCCTGCAGCATCTCTTTGACGGTGCGGGGGCGGAAGGCGTTGCGTACCTGAGGGCGATTGATGGTGATCTTGGCAATGCCATCGCCGGACTTGTGATAGAGGATATCCTCGTAACCGGCGGAGCAATCGCGCCACTCGACAGGTGCGTACAGTTCCGCTTCCGTCATTGCCTCAATCATATTTTTTTCCTTCTGATCTGGTAGAGCAGAGTTGAACAATAGAGTTGAGCAATATCGTCATGCTGGACGAGGGTATACAGTCCCGCTTCCGTCATTGCGTCAATCATGTGCACTCTCTTTTTCTTGTTGGTGATAAGCCCGCGACGCCGGCTCGGGTAAAGGGTGTCATGCCGTTTTATGGCGTACTCGCAATCCAGTCGCGTAGGCACGAGGCAAAGCGCTCGGGCTGGCTGGTGTGCAGATTGTGGCCGCCATCCAGGGTCAAGTGATTGATATTGCAGCCCTGCTTTACCAACTGGCAAGCCAGCTGATGGAATTTGTGATCCCGGCTGCCGGAGATCCAGCTCACCGGCAACCGGGTGCTGACGAGCCAGGGCGCGAGGTCCGGCTGCTGGCCCAGCGAGGTGGCGCGCAGCATGGTCGCGACGGCCGGGCCCTGATTGCCAAGGCGTCCGGCTATCTGGCGGGCGCGAGCGGCCTCGTCGAGATCGGCAAAGACTCCCTGCTGATACCAGTCGGCCAGCACTTCTGTCAGCGGTTCGCGCTCGAAGCGCCGGGCCCAGCACTCGTCGTGTTCGATGCGAGCGGCCCGCTCGGCCAGCGGCAGGCCGGTATGGCAATTTTCCAGCAGCAGGGCCTGCAATCCGGCAGGGGATTGGCTGGCATGATAGAGGGCGAGCCTCCCGCCCAGCGAATAGCCGGCCAGTCGGTACTGCGCGATGCCGAGTGCCTTTAGCGCATCACAGAGCCACTGATGAGCCTGCTCGAAGCCGGTCACACTCACCCCTTGATTGCTGCCGTGGCCCGGCAGATCCAGTGCGTGGCAATCTATTCCATGCAAGGCTTCGATCACTGGCTGCCAGTCGCGGCCATCGCCGAGCAGACCGTGCAGCAGTACCAGAGGCAGTTCCTGGCCGTTCGGGTTAGAGGCCACGAATAGCCGCCCCCAGTGCCTTGAGATCCTCGGCGACTTCGCTGCTCGGTACCTTGATTTCAATCAGGGTTACTTTCTTTTCCAACGCCGGTTTTTTCAGCGCTGCTGTGTAGGCCTGCTCGAATTCAGCCAGCGTGGTTGGCGCCCGATAATGGAGGCCGAACATGGCGGCGGCGTGCTCGAAGTGCAGGCCGTGGGGCAGGCAGTAGTAGGTCTCCAGCAGCCGATCGCCGGTGGGCACCGGCAACATGCGAAAGATGCTGCCGCCGTCGTTGTTGAGCAGGATCACCACCAGCGGCCGGCTCGATTTGCCGAGCAGGGCCAGACTGTTGAGATCGTGCAGGGCGCTGAGATCGCCAATCAACAGGGTCGTTGGCTGCTCGCTCGACTGGGCAAAACCATAGGCGGTGGCGATGAGGCCATCGATGCCGGAGGCGCCGCGGTTGGTCATCACCCGGCTCGGCCCCTTGCCCGCTTCGCCGAGCATGTCCATCAGCCGGGCCGGCATGCTGTTGCCGACAAACAACTGGCCTTGAATCAGGTTGCCCAGCCGATGACAGACGCCTAGCTCGGAGAAGCGATCGCAAGCGCTGCGGATCTGGCGGGTGGCGCTCTGCTGGCGCTCCGCCAGCCGGTGCCAGGGCAGGTGGCGAGTGCTCACTTTGTGGGTCGCGGCGAAGACGGCGGGCTCGCACACCAGACGGCGGCGCAGCCGGTAATCGGGATCGAGTCGCGCCGGCTGCGGGTCCACCAGCCAGTAATCCTGCCAGGGATGCTGCTTGATGAACTGGCCGAGCCGCTTGGAGATGAGGCGGGCACCGAATTGCAGCAACACTTCGGCGCGGGCCAGCTCGGCCACGAAACAGCTGTTTTGCAGGGCGAGATCCATGTGGATGAGGTTGCGGGCATCGAAGCGGATCTGGCTCTGCAGGTCCGCCAGCAGCGGCCAGCCGAGGCGCTCGGCCAGCTCGGCTACCACCTGCGCCTGGGCGGGATCCTGAATGCGTCCCGCGACTATGATGCCGCGTTTGCCCTGCAAGGCCGCCCAATCGGGCTGGCGGGGACAGATCTGCTCGTTCTGCTGCCAGGGGCTCCAGGGCTCGCTTGAATGCAGCCAGTCGCCGAGAGGGGCCAGATAGTCGGAAAAATCCAGGTACTCATCGCCGGGATAGAGGGGCTCGGGGTACATGCAGTTGAAATGGACAGGTCCGGGAGTCAGCGCCTGCTGGGCCAGCGCCTGATCCACCGAGCTCAGCACGAAGGCTGCGGGTATTGTCGGGGTGGGGCTCGGCAGGTTCTGCTGATAGACGGGGTAGCGACCGAAGATCCCCTGCTGATCGATCGCCTGGTTGGCGCCGTTGTCGATAAGCTCGGGCGGGCGATCGGCCGAGAGGATAATCAGCGGCACGCCTGTGAGTTGCGACTCGGCCACCGCCGGCCAAAGGTTGGCGACCGCTGTGCCCGAGGTCATGATCACCGCCACCGGTCGACCGCTGCCCTTGGCCAGCCCCAGCGCCATAAACCCCAATCCCCGCTCGTCAAAATGGAGGTGGCGGCGAAAGCCGGCATGGGCGGCCGCGGCCATGGTGAGCGGCGCGGAACGTGAGCCCGAGGCCAGCGCTATGTCTCGCACGCCGAGGCGATAGAGCTCTTCCAGCAAGAGGGAAGACCAGACGTGATTGAAGGTGGCATGTTGACTGGCAAACATGAGGCTCTCGCTGAATGAGGGGTCGATGAGAAAACGCTATCCCAGCAGGGAGAGCACATTGGCGATCTTGTTGTCGAGTTCGGCCCACTCGGCGGCGGGTTCTGATCCCGCCACTATGCCAGCCCCGGCATAGAGTGTGATGGTCTGCGCCGTGACGCGGGCGCTGCGGATGGCGACGGAGAACTCCGAGGTCTCCCGGCTCAGCATGCCGCAGGCGCCGGCATACCAGCCGCGATCATGGGGCTCGAACTCGCGGATGAAGGCCAGAGCGGCTTCGCGCGGGGCGCCGCCCACAGCGGGGGTCGGATGCAGGGCGTCCAGCAGTTGCCAGTCACACACACCAGGCTTGAGTTCGGCCTCTATATCGCACTTGAGGTGCTGCAACAGCCGCAGTTTCAGAATACGCGGCTCGGTCAGGCTGGCGCCCGTGGTGAGCGGGGCCAGTCGACTGAGGATGTCGGCATGCACCAGCCTGTTCTCCAGCCGGTTCTTGCTGTCGGCCAGCAGCTCGGCGGCCAGGGCTGCATCGGTCGCTTCGTCGCCGGAGCGGCGTATGGTGCCTGCCAGTGCCTCGGTGAAGAGATGATCCTGTTCCCGGCGGTAGAGCCGCTCGGGGGAGCAGGCGATAAAGCTCTGCTCGGGGGAAAACTGAAAGCCGAAGTGGAAGCAGTCCTGGGCATGCTGTGCCCACTGTGCCAGCAGGGCCCAGGGGGAGACGGCATTGCCGGCATCATGTGTGGCATCGGCCCTTGTGTCATCCAGGGTAAGACGGCTTTCCCGCGACAGCACTACCTTGGGGGTGTGCGCCTGAAAATCGGGGGCTGTGACCTGTTCCACCAGTTGTTGCCAGTGCGGCTGGGCAGGGCAATCCTGGCGTTGCCAGTCGCGCCGCAGCAAGGGGGAAAGCGGTGCTTCCGGCAGCAGGGCATCAAGCGCAGCTTCGGCGGCCAGCATTTCGGCATCGAACTCGGCCGCCCCTTGCTGCTCCGGTAGCCAGAGATTGAGGCAGAGGCTGACACACTCGCCCCGGCGCACCAGCTCGATGCGGGGCAGCACGAAGCGGCAGGGGCCGAATCCCTGCCAGCCGGGCTGGGCGGGATCGAACGCCAGTCCACCGTAGTAGCGCGGGCTGTCGTCGTAGGGTTGGTTGGCGTGCTCGCAGACCTGTTGTATGTCTTGCGGACGGGTCAGTTCCCGAATGCAACCCAGCGCCACATACTCGGGCTTGTCGTGCCCTCTGGCGTGCCAATAGATGCGGGGATAGAGAGTCTGCGCCGCGAGCCAGCCCAGAAAGGAGCTGACCTCGATCGCCACGCGCAGCCGGACGAAGCCGCTGGCGTTGCTGTGACGCAGGGCGTCCAGTTGTTGCTTGATATGGGTCTGAGCCAACATGGATTTCGTCTATGAGCCGATAGTGACGGTCAATCCTGCAGAAGGATGCCGTTGGTTTATGCCAAAGGAGCGATTATTCCTATATATTATCTGCCCATTCGTCCATGTAAATCGCCCGGGGAGCTTACCTCCCGAGGCGCCAAGTATACCGAAATCCAGTTCGATAACCCTTAACACGATCAATATCTGATTGTTTGGCCATCACAATATGACAAATACCTTCTCTATCTGGTTGCTGGCGGCGCGTTTGCGAACCTTGCCGCTCGCGTGCTCCTCCATTTTGCTGGGCTCGGGGCTGGCGGCCAGTCGTGGGGCCTTCGATGGCACCATAATGGCACTCTCCCTGCTGACCGCCATACTGCTGCAGATCCTCTCCAATCTGGCCAACGATTACGGGGATGCGGTATCCGGTGCGGACAATGGCGAGCGGATCGGTCCTCAGCGCGCCGTGGTCTCGGGTCTCATCACCCAAAAGCAGATGTGCGTGGCCATGGGGCTGACCGCCCTGGCTGCTGTGGTGAGCGGCCTCTCTCTGCTGGGTTGCGCTTTTGGCGATCAGTGGCTGCAGATCCTCACTTTCGTGGTGCTGGGTGGCGCAGCCATAGTCGCGGCCATCACCTACACGGTGGGCAAGACCCCTTACGGCTATCGCGGGTTCGGGGATATCTCGGTGTTCCTTTTCTTCGGTCTGCTGGGGGTACTCGGTTCCTACTATCTGTTTACCAAGACTCTGGCGTGGGATCTGCTGCTGCCGGCCACTGCCTGCGGCCTGCTGGCGACCGCCGTGCTCAACATCAACAATGTGCGGGATATAGAGACGGATGCGGTCAGCGGCAAGATCACCCTGGCGGTGCGGCTGGGTCGCAACCGTGCCATCGCCTACCACTGGCTGTTACTGGGGGCGGCGCTGGTCAGCACCATCGCCTTCCTGCTGACCCAGCCCGCCAGTTTCTGGCCCTGGATCTTCCTGCCTGCCATGAAGCCCCTCACCGATGCTGCGCGTACCCTACGTGAAAGCTACGATGGCGAGGTGCTGACCGGTGCCCTCAAGAAGACCGCCATCAGCGCCTTCCTGTTCAGCCTGTTGCTCTCCATCGGGTTGGCGCTCTCCTAGGGGATGCTTGCTTGTTTTTATGTGAAAAGGGCTCCCGATGCGGTAGCCCTTTTTGTGTGCTGTGTCCCGTCCTGAATATGGTTTACACCTTTCCCCCACATAAATGGAGAGCCCGATGGGACAAGGTGTGAAACGGAC
>NZ_JAPDBE010000074.1:0-7779 GCF_027705025.1 Aeromonas sp. D3
ATCGGCTCAAACATGAAGAAATGAAATGACTGAGTCAGCCGAGAAGAATTTCCCCGCTTATTCGCACCTTCCCTAAATATCATTGACTCATAAATAGACCAACCCGGCCTAAGCCGGGTTGATTGCATCAAAAGGCGAGAGAAGTTACAGCGCCTCCAATCTCGCATACGCCGTCACCAGCCACTTGGCGCCGACGTCGTCGAACTGGATCTGCACCCGGCTCTGCTGGCCGACCCCTTCAAAGTTGAGCACTACCCCTTCGCCGAATTTCGGATGGAGCACCCGCTGGCCGAGCGTGATACCGCTGGCGTCGAAGCTCTGCTGCACCTCGTTCTGACTGAAGCGGCCGTACTGGGTGGGTCTGCTCACCTGGGTGCGCAGCCGAATCTCTTCCAGGCATTCGGCGGGCATTTCGCGGATAAAGCGGCTCGGTTTGTGGAACATCTCGCGGCCGTAGATGCGGCGGCTCTCGGCATAACAGATGTAGAGCTTCTCCATGGCGCGGGTCATGCCGACGTAGCAGAGGCGGCGCTCCTCTTCCAAGCGGCCCGACTCCTCGGTGGATTGCTGGCTGGGGAACATGCCCTCTTCCACGCCCACCAGCAGCACCAGCGGGAACTCCAGCCCCTTGGCGCTGTGCAGTGTCATCAGTTGCACAGCGTCGGCATATTCGTCCGCCTGATTCTCGCCGGATTCCAGCGCCGCGTGGGCGAGGAAGGCCGACAAATCGCTCATCTCTTCCAGCTCATCCGGGCGCTGGTATTGACGACAGGCAGTGACCAGTTCGTCCAGGTTCTCTACCCGAGCCTGGGACTTCTCGCCTTTTTCCGCCAGATACATGGCCTTGAGGCCGGAGTTCTGGATGGCGATATCCGCCTGCTGGTGCAGCGGCAGCATGCCGACCTGCTCTTCCAGCGCGTCGATCAGATCGACAAAGCCACGCACCGCATTGCCTGCGCGACCGGTCAGCACCTTGTCATTGAGCAGTCCCTTGGCCGATTGCCAGAGGTTCTGCCCCTGATCCCGGGCGTTGGTGCGCAGGATCTCGAGGGTGCGATCACCGATGCCACGGGTCGGGGTGTTGACCACCCGCTCGAAGCTGGCGTCGTCGCCTCTGTTGTTGATAAGACGCAGGTAGGCCATGGCGTCCTTGATCTCTTGCCGTTCGAAGAAGCGCAGGCCGCCGTAGATGCGATAGGGCATGGCGTCCTGCATCAGCGCCTCTTCCAGCACCCGCGACTGGGCGTTGGAGCGATACAGAATGGCGCAGTCGGCCAAGAGGCCGCCCTTCTCTTTCCAATCCTTGAGGCGGCCGACCACAAAGCGGGCTTCGTCCACCTCGTTGAAGGCGGCATAGAGGGAAATAGGGTCGCCCTCTGCCCCCTCGGTCCACAGCTCCTTGCCAAGCCGCTCAGAGTTGTTGGCAATGACGCAGTTGGCGGCTTTGAGGATATTGGCGGTGGAGCGGTAGTTCTGCTCGAGGCGAATGGTTTCGGCCCCCTGATAGTCGGTCAGGAAGCGCTGGATGTTCTCAATCTTGGCGCCGCGCCAGCCGTAGATGGACTGGTCATCGTCGCCGACTATCATCACCTTGCCGCTGTCGCCCGCCAGCATCCGCAGCCAGGCGTACTGGATGCCGTTGGTATCCTGAAACTCGTCCACCAGTATGTTCTGGAAGCGATCCCGGTAGTGCTCGAGGATGTGGGGCTTGCCCAGCCACAGCTCGTGGGCGCGCAGCAAGAGTTCTGCGAAGTCCACCAGCCCGGAGCGATCGCAGGTCTCCTGATAGGTCTTGTAGATCTGTTGATAGGTGCGGGTGACGGGGTCGCCGTAGAGATCGATGTCACCGGGGCGCAAGCCCTCATCCTTCTTGCCGTTGATGTAGCTCATCACGGCGCGAGGGGCCCAGTGCTTCTCGTCCAGGTTGAGCGCCTTGATGACGCGGCGGATGAGGCGGTACTGGTCGTCGGAGTCGAGGATCTGGAAATCCTGCGGCAGGCCCGCGTCCAGATGATGGGCCCGCAGCAAGCGGTGGGCGATACCGTGGAAGGTGCCGATCCACATGCCGCGCTGCATGCTGCCCAACACTTTCTCGACCCGGCCGCGCATCTCGGCCGCGGCCTTGTTGGTAAAGGTCACGGCAATGATGGAGAAGGGTGAGCAACGCTCCACCTGCATCAGCCAGGCAATACGGTGCACCAGCACCCGGGTCTTGCCCGAGCCGGCGCCCGCCAGCACCAGCAGATTGCTGCGAGGGGCCGCCACCGCGTCTCTTTGCTTGTCGTTGAGCCCGTCGAGCAGGGTTGAAACGTCCATCACCACTCCTGTTTATTTATACAGGCGGGGATTATACGACCTGTGGCGCCACAGACCAAATCCGAGTGAATGACGAGCCGCTGCGCTTGCATAGGGGCGGCTTGGTGGCGGGCCGGGACCGGGAAAATCATGAACCGGCACCAATAGAAACCGCTTCTTCTCCGTCCAGACGAAAACGCTTGCTTATAACCATATGAATGTAAACATAAATGTCGTTTGAAGCCTGGACTTCACAGAATTTAAATCTAAAAAAAGACATTAAAACAAACACTTATAAATTGATCTGCTTATATTTCAAACCGTTACCGCAAACGTTTTTCCTTTATGATCTCCTTGACCCGCTCCATGGCTCACTTACAGTTAGCCAGCGTGCTTTATGCCTGCTCCGGCAGGCTGTGGACCCTCACATAACAATCAAGGATACGATCGTGACTAAAGTGCTCAAGCTGGCCACCGTGGCCGCCCTCACTCTCGCTGCCCTCTCTGCCCAGGCAGCCACCCAACCCGCCGTCATCTATGACACCGCCGGCAAATTCGACAAGTCGTTCAACGAAGCCGTGTTCCGCAACGGCGTCGAAGTCTACAACAAGGACAAAGGGGTCAAGGTCAAGGAGTTCGAACCCCAGAACGAAGCCCAGCGTGAGCAGGGTCTGCGTCGTCTGGCCAGCCGTGGCAACGGCCCCATCGTCGCCGTCGGCTTCAACATGGGCTCGGCCGTCGAGAAAGTGGCGACCGAATTCCCGAAAACCCAGTTCACCATCATCGACATGGTGGTCGACAAGCCGAACGTGCAGTCCATCATCTTCAAGGAGCATGAAGGGTCCTTCCTGGTGGGTGCGCTGGCTGCCATCGCCTCCAAGAGCGGCAAGGTCGGCTTCGTGGGCGGCATGGACATACCGCTGATCCGCAAGTTCCAGTGCGGCTACGAGCAGGGTGCCAAGTACGTCAATCCGAAGATCGAAGTGTTCCAGAACATGACAGGCTCCACACCGGCGGCGTTTGCTGACCCGGCCAAGGGTGCCGAGCTGGCCAAATCCCAGTTCGCCAAGGGTGCTGATGTGGTCTATGCCGCCGCTGGCGGTACCGGCATCGGTGTTTATCAGGCTGCCAAGGACGAAGGCAAGTTCGCCATCGGCGTTGACTCCAACCAGAACCACCTGCAACCGGGCACCATGCTGACCTCCATGGTCAAGTCGGTCGGTCTGGCCGCCTACCAAACCTGGGATGATGCCGCCAAAGGCACCTGGAAACCGGGGATCAAGAACCTGGGCCTGGCCGAGGGCGGTGTGGATTGGGCACTCGACAAGGACAACGAGAAGCTGATCACCCCCGAGATGAAAGCCAAGGTGGAAGCCATCAAGGCCGACATCATTGCCGGCAAGGTCAAGGTGCATGACTACATGAGCGACAGCACCTGCAAATACTGAGTTACCGCTACGACTCTCAACCCGATGACCGGCCCGCACGGGCCGGTTTTTAGTCTCTTTTCATGACTCGCAAGGACTGCATCATGGACCAGACAGATCGCTATGCCATCGAATTAAGGGGTATCGATAAGCGGTTCGGCGACGTTTACGCCAACAAGCAGATCGACCTCAAGGTTCAAAAAGGCAGTATTCACGGCATCGTCGGCGAAAATGGCGCCGGCAAGTCGACCCTGATGAGCATCATCTACGGTTTCTACCACGCCGACAGAGGCGAGATGTTCATCGACGGCAACCCCTTCAACCCCCATGGCTCACAAGATGCGATCACCGCAGGGGTGGGCATGGTGCACCAGCACTTTATGCTGGTGAACAATTTTTCCGTGCTGGAGAACGTCATCCTCGGCGCGGAGAACGGCTGGCACCTGGGCCAGAGTCTGGCGGCGGCCGAAAAGCTGCTCGGCGAGCTGGCGCGGGACTATGGTCTCGACGTACCGTTGCACGAAAAGATCGAAGATCTGCCGGTGGGCCTGCAACAGCGGGTCGAGATCCTCAAGGCGCTCTATCGCGGCGCCCGCATCCTGATCCTCGACGAGCCGACCGGCGTGCTGACCCCGCAAGAGGCCGACCACCTGTTCGAAGTGCTGAAAAAGCTGCGGGATCAGGGCGCGACCATCATCCTCATCACCCACAAGTTGCGGGAAATCCTGGCCATCACGGATCAGGTCTCCATCATGCGCCGGGGCGAGATGGTGGCCCACGTGGCGACCAAGGATACCGACAAGGAGCAGCTGGCCGAGCTGATGGTGGGCCGCAAGGTACGCCTCAAGGTCGACAAGGGCCCGAATCTGCCGGGGGCAGCCAAGCTCAAGGTCAACGGCCTCAGTTATATCGATGACGCCAGGGTGGAGCGGGTCAAATCCGTCAGCTTCGAGGTGCGAGCCGGTGAAGTGGTCGGCATCGCCGGCGTATCCGGCAACGGCCAGTCCGAGCTGCTCAGTCTGCTCGGCGGCATCCTCAAGCCCAGCAAGGGCAGTTTCACCATCACCAACGACGGCAAGACCCACGAGGTGAGCCTGACTCATCCAGCCGACCCGGAGCGGGTGCGCAACTATGGCCTCGGCCATGTGCCGGAAGACAGGCACAAGATGGGACTCATCAACCGCTTCGAGGCGAAAGAGGCCTTCATCCTCGGCTATCACCGCCGCCCCCAGTACAACAAGGGCTGGCTGCAGAACAAGGAGGCGATCCAGCAGGATTGTCAGGCCAAGATGGAGAAGTGGGATGTGCGTCCGCCCCACCCCGATCACAAGACGGCCAACTTCTCCGGTGGCAACCAGCAGAAGCTGGTGATCGCCCGGGAGGTGGAGCAGGACCCGGATGTGCTGTTGATCGGCCAGCCGACCCGCGGGGTCGACATAGGCGCCATCGAGTACATCCACCAGCAGATCATCGCCATGCGCGACAAGGGCAAGGCTGTGCTGCTGGTGTCGGTGGAGCTGGACGAGATCATGAGCCTGTCTGACAGGATCCTGGTCATCGCCGACGGTCGCATCGTCGGCGAGCTGGATGCCGCCAAGGCAGATGAGCGCACAATCGGCTTGATGATGGCGAACATAGTTCCCGATGAGGTGGCGGCAAGCCAGCCCCAAGGAGCCACAACATGAATGTTCTCTCTAGCTGCATCGGATCTGGTTGGATGATGGCACAGCGGGTGCCTGACGAGATTGCCAAGGAGGCCCACTCATGAGCCAAGCACGTATTCCTGCCTGGATCTCCGTGGGCGTGCTGCCCGCGGTCAATATCCTGCTGGCCTTCCTGGTGTCGGCCATCCTGTTCTACTACCTCGACATCAATCCGGTCGATGCCGCCCAGATCATGTGGTACGGCGCCTTCGGTACCGGTGAAGGGGTCGGTTTCACCCTCTACTACGCAACCGGTTTCATCTTCACCGGCCTGTCGGTGGCGGTGGCCTTTCACGCCGGTCTGTTCAACATCGGCGGTGAAGGTCAGGCCTATATCGGCGGCCTCGGGGTTGGCATGGTCTGTCTGCTGCTCGGCGACACCTTGCCGTTTGCGCTGCTGCTGCCGCTCTCCATCATAGCCGGTGGTCTGTTCGGTGCGGCCTGGGCTTTTATCCCGGCCTGGTTGCAAGCCAGGCGTGGCAGCCACATCGTCATCACCACCATCATGTTCAACTTCATCGCCGCCTCCCTGATGGCCTATCTGCTGGTCGAGGTGTTCAAGCCGCCCGGTTCCATGGCCACCGAGAGCAAGGTGTTTGCCGTCACGAGCTGGCTGCCCAAGATGAGCGAGCTGGCGAGCGGTGTTGGCATGGAGATGCCGAACAGCCCGCTCAACATCAGCTTTTTCTGGGCACTGATCTGTGCGGCCCTGGTGTGGGTCTTCATCTGGCATACCCGCTGGGGGTACGAGATCCGGGCAGTCGGCGCGAGCCAGAGTGCCTCCGCCTACGCGGGCATCTCCTATCCCAAGGTGGTGATCCTTGCCATGGTGATCTCCGGCATGCTGGCGGGCTTCTTCGCCCTCAACGTGCTGCAGGGGGAACTGCACCAGATCAAGCTCAACTTCGTGGAAGGGTTCGGCTTCACCGGTATCGCGGTGGCCCTGATGGGTCGCAACCATCCGGTCGGCGTCATCATCGCCAGCCTGCTGTTTGGCTTCCTCTATCAGGGGGGCGCCGAGCTCAGCTTCGAGTTCGGGGTCGACCGCAACATAGTGGTGGTGCTGCAAGGCCTGGTGATCCTGTTCTGTGGCGCCCTTGAGCACATGATGCGTCCGCGCATCGAGCAGCTCTATCTGGCGTTTGCCAATCGCTCAACCGCGCAAGCCAAGGGAGTGTGATCATGTTTGAACTGCTGATCCTGATGCTGGATGCGACCATTCGTACCGCACCGCCGCTCATTCTGGCTGCGATGGCAGGCATGTTTTGCGAGCGCTCCGGTGTGGTCAACATAGCGCTGGAGGGCAAGCTGCTGGCCTCCGCCTTCGCCGGGGGAGCGGCCGCGGCTGTTTCCGGCTCTGCTTGGGTGGGTCTCGGCGCCGGCGTGGGTGTCTCCATCCTGTTCGCCCTGATGCACGGCTTTGCCACCATCACCCACAGGGGTGATCAGGTGGTGAGCGGCATGGCCATCAATATACTGGCGGCCGGTCTGACCGTGACCCTGGGCCGTTACTGGTTCGATCAGGGTGGCCAGACTCCGGCGCTGTCCGGTGCAGCCCGCTTCGCCCCCATAGAGCTGCCCTATGCCAGGGAGCTGTATGACGTGCCCGTGATAGGCCAGCTCTACAGCGAGCTGCTGAGCGGTCACTCCCTGCTGGAGTACGTGGCATTTGCCTGCGTGCCGCTGGCCTGGTGGGTGCTGTTTCGTACCCGCTTCGGTCTGCGTCTGCGGGCGGTGGGCGAGGCCCCGGCGGCGGTCGACACCGCAGGTATCTCTGTGGTGCGGATGCGCTACACGGCGCTCATTATCGGCGGCCTGCTGGCCGGTATCGGCGGCACCTATCTGGCAGTCGCCCAGACGGCCCAGTTCATCCCCAACATGAGCGCGGGCAAGGGCTTTATGGCACTGGCGGCACTGGTTTTCGGCAAGTGGAAACCCTGGAGTGCCATGGCGGCCTGCCTGCTGTTCGGCTTCCTCGATGCGGTCGCCATCCGGCTGCAAGGGGTCAGCATAGGTGACTTCGCCATTCCGGTGCAGGCCATAGAGGCGTTGCCCTACATACTGACGGTGTTCCTGCTGGCCGGTTTCATCGGCAAGGCGGTGGCCCCCAAGGCGCTCGGTACCCCTTACGTCAAGGAGCGGGAGTAACCCTGCTGCTCTCAACAAGAGGCCCACGGAAGTGGGCCTCAACCTGATGCCCTGGATACGCTGACTTGAGCAATGAAAAGAACCCACTCTTTTTCAAAGAGTGGGTTCTTCCGCAATCCGAGATGTTTATTAGGGAAGGTGCGAATAAGCGGGGAAATTCTTCTCGGCTGACTCAGTCATTTCATTTCTTCATGTTTGAGCCGATT
>NZ_JAPDBE010000075.1:0-6474 GCF_027705025.1 Aeromonas sp. D3
AAGAGCCGGCTGGAATGACGACTATCGGGCTCAGTTATTCTTTGGTTAAAATATCAACAAAGTGTGCTCCCACCCTGAGGCCCATGCCGCCATTGAAGAGCTGTTGTCGTAATGGACTGTTATCAGCAGGCCATGAGATCACATGCCAACTGCATGGTATGTGGCATCGACAACCAGAGCGCTCTGGGCATCGGCTTTCACCAAACGGGAGAGCACTCGACAGAGGGTGTCTTCTTGACTGATGAAAGATACCAGGGTTATACCGGCATACTCCATGGTGGCATGACCAGCACACTGCTTGATGCTGTCATGACGCACTGCCTGTTGCAGCAAGGCATCAAGGGCTTGACTGCCGAATTGACCATTCGTTTTGTTGTACCGATTAATATCGGAAGCGAAATATATCTTTCGGCACAAATAGTAGACCAACGTCACGGTATTCACCGGTTGAATGCCGTAGCGTCGGTCGATGGGGTTGTTGTTGCAAAAGCGTCAGCAAAATTCATTGAGAAAAAAGTGAATGACAGGAGTTTTATTAATGAAGAATGACATCATGGTTTTACCAGAAATGGATATAGGCATCTCAACCGCCGATCGCCAAAAAATTGCAGATGGTCTGTCAGCACTGCTTGCAGACAGTTATACCTTGTATCTGATGACGCATAATTTCCACTGGAACGTGACCGGCCCCCAGTTCAATAGTCTGCACAACATGTTTATGGACCAGTATACGGAGCAGTGGAATGCACTGGATATTATCGCAGAGCGGATCCGCGCCCTGGGATTTCCGGCACCGGGTACTTACAAGGAATTTGTACGGCTCTCGTCCATCAAAGAAGTGGAAGGGGTGCCTTGTGCCAATGAAATGATCAAGCATCTGGTGCTGGCACAAGAGGCCACGGCCAGAACCGCCAGAAAGTTGTTCAATCTGGTGGATAAGGCCAACGATCAGCCCACCGCCGATGTGCTGACCCAGCGCATCGATATTCATGAAAAAACCGCTTGGATGCTAAGAAGCATGCTCTCCTGACGCCAGTGTGCCTTGGCCTTGAGGGGCCAGCTGCAACGAGATCAATAAAAAGGAGCCCATTGGGCTCCTTCGTTTTTTTGGGGGGGTATTTTCCTGTCAGCTGTCTCTTGGTCCATCCGTCTCAAGTTGGCGGTTAGCTCACCGCCACAGGTCAGGCGATGAGCCTCGCGGAACTGCTATAGGGCTACCCTGGCCCTGTCTCCCCGAGTCTGGGATTGAGGGAGAGGATGCGGGTCTTGCTGACTCTATGGCGATAGATCTCCCGCAGATAGAGCAGTGCCTTTTTCACCGACTCGCGGCTGAGGCGAATGTCGTTGATGGAGACGAACTTCTCTTTCTCGCGGATAAGCTCCCGGTACTTCTTCTCGTACATGGGCTTGATGGCGTACCAGTTGGTATCGAGGATCTTGGCCGGGTTTTCGAACTCGTTGAGCATGCTGTCGAGCAGCTCTTCGTTCCACTCCTCGTTGCAGATCATCTCGATCACCACCTTGTCGAGATGATCGTCGAAGCGATAGTGATCCTTGGCAAAGCAGCGCTTGATAAAGGCCACTATCAGGGTCAGGAAGTCATCGCTCAGGCAGGGGCTCTTGACGATCAGGGTGGTGAGGGAGATGTTGGCCGATGCACCTATGACCAGGGCATAACGCTTGAGGGTGGTATTGGGAAAGAGCCCGTTGAGGTGTGACTTGAGCCGGTTGAGATCCATATAGGAGAGCTTGTACTCCTTGGGCAGAGAGATGATCGACACCACAGAGGAGCAGTTCTTGAAGAAGTGCAGTTCGTTGAGGTGGGCCGGGTCATGGCCGCTTTTCACATAGTCGTCCAGATACTCCCGATAGTTGCCCGCTTCGATGGGCAGCAGGCTGATCCCTTCTATGGCCTGGGTCATCTTGTTGAAGTGGGGCAGCTCGATGGATCGAATGAAGAGGTCGTCCACATTGAGCCCGCCCTCCTTGTCAAACATGCCGCCGGGGGGCGAGATGGACTCGGCATAAGCCACCGCCACCGGTCCCGCCAGACTCATGAAGAGGTCGTTGGCATCGAGGCGAATGGTCTCGCTGATGTCGATGCCCGCCCGGCGAAAGTAGTTCTCGTCGTAGTCGGTGGTGACGGCCTGGGCGGTGAGAATGTTGAAGATCTGCTGGGAGATGTACTGGTTGGCATACTTCTCCATGGTGTTGACGTCAACGTGCTGGATCTCGCCATCGTCGCTCTCTTCGGCGTAGCGCATGATGTCGTTGGAGATCAGCATCATGGCATTCCAGGGCCTGATCCGCTTGAGCATGCTGGCGTCGCACGCCTGCTCGTTGTCGAAGTGATAGGAGAAGTCCCACTCCTCGGCCAGGTATTTGCACAGCAGGCGTCCGGCGTTGATGTGCAGCGCTTCTGAAATCTCGATGCCCCGATCACAGATATTGGGCAGTATGCAGATGCCGCTGGTGAAGATGGGGTCGAACATGAAGTGCTCCCCGAGGGAGAGGTGTTCCTCCTCTTCTGACGGGGGGGAAAAGGTCTTGCTCATGTAGGAGTACTGCTGGGCCAGCCCGAATTCGGAGGCCATGCCGGAGCCGGTACCGCCCCCGGCACTGAAGATGTAGAAATAGAGGCGGGACTGGTTGGCCTTGATACCGCAGGAGTCCACCAGATAGGTATGGATCGCCTGCCACTCGGAGTTGGCGAAGTAGTGGGGGCTCTTGTTGAGAATGATCTTGGCCAGATACTGACCCAGGATGGGGGCGTTCCCCGCGCCCCCGGCATGGATCTCCGACAAGTCCATCACCCGCATCTTGGCGTAGTCGCGCAAGGAGCCACCTTCGCCGCTGCGATTGGAGTGGCGGATGCGGCCATCTATGTCCTTGTCCAGGTCCCCCAGCATCACCATGGGTTCGATCAGAAAGACAGGGCGGGCGCCATTGCTGGGCAGTCGCAGGTTGCGGCGGATCCAGCTCAAGGGGCCAAACTCTTTCTCCCGCTTGCGTTGTTCCTCGCTGTTGAACTCGTTCATGTAAAAGCTGCGGGCGTTGTAAACCAGCGAGGCGACATCCTGGGCGATGTTGGAGCCGCAGCGCCCCAGCCCCACCAGGCAGACGGACGGAAAATTATGCGGCACTGTGGTGCCGGTTTCGTTATCCCCCGGGGCGGTGGGGAATACAGCACTGCGAAGCTGCTCAAGATTGTCGAGAATGCGGGCCAGGTCCCCCTCTGTGTAGTAGAGATAGCGGTTGCCGGCGCTTTGCTCATCATCCGTGCTGGTGGGCAGCAGATCAGTATGCTCTGTCATGAAACAAGATCCCTCTTTGGCGGCGAATGTATATAAATCAGCAGCTTTTGCACTGCCTGGTAACTCTAGATGATAAAAAGCGAGGGGGCGGTGAGAGGGTCGTGAGAGTTGTCACTGTGTGATCATGGGCACAGCAACTGGCCGCAAATCCGTCAGTTCGTTTGCCAAGCGTGCAGCAAGAGTTGGGCTGACTGGGAGAGTGACTTGCCATCCATTGTCTGGTTACAACTGCAGATTGGGTCACAGCGCAGCCTGTGCCTGGCAATGGTGGCAAGGACGCTCAACCTCGCACCGGCAGCGTGCCAGATAGCCCAGCTCGGCGGGATTGGCCGTCTCACCATGACGATAGCGGCATCTGAATACTGTTTTAACTCGCTGTAAAGTCCCACATTGGCCTGGTCGTACCGAACAACCAAACGTGTACGATGGCGAAGTTTTGATGGTCTTGGTGCTGGTTGCGAGAGAAAGGTGTAGAGGGGTTCACTTTTTTAGAAAAGGAAGGGGGTGAGGAATGGACTGATCTGGCTTGCAGAGTCGTGCGGCACTTCATGTTCACTTCACCGAGCGGGGGTAGGGTAGGCGCCAGTTTTCAGTTGGAGCTTTACGAGATGCCCACCATAGTCACCCACGCCGCCGTTCCTCTTTGTCTTGGGCTGGGGCTTGGCAGCCGGATTATCCCGCCGCGCCTGCTGCTGGCGGGGGTTGCCATCGCCATGTTGCCTGATGCCGATGTGCTCGCCTTTAAACTGGGGGTCGCCTACGGTCATGTCTTTGGCCACCGCGGCTTTACCCACTCACTGCTGTTCGCCTTTGCCCTGCCCACTCTGGCCATGCTGTTTCACCGCCAGTTTAAGGCCAGCGCCGCCGCCGTCTGGTCGTTTCTGCTGGTCTCTTTGCTCTCCCACAGTCTGCTCGATTCCCTCACCACCGGCGGCAAGGGGGTTGGCTGGCTCTGGCCTTGGCGTGATGAGCGCTTCTTTGCCCCCTGGCAGGTGATCCGGGTCGCCCCCTTCAAGCTGGAGGCCTATCTCACTGCCCGAGGCGAAGCGGTGATCCTCTCCGAGCTCTACTGGGTCTGGCTGCCGGGGGTTGTATTGATGCTGGTGTTGATGGGATGGCGGGTGTGGGGAAGGGGGAGGTAGTGGTGGGGTTGGAAAGAGCATTTGGATATTTACTGCTCTGGCAAATCTCGATAATAAATAAGAATTTGGCCACCCCATCTCTTGTATTCTGACTATGCGAAGTCTTGCTCAAAAAGATGGGGGGCTAAATTTTGGTGCTCATTTCTGTCTGAATGAATATGTTTGTTAAGTCAGCTCTTGTTCTACGCCGACTAAGTATGAATATGGGTTGTTTCTAATAGATTCCTGTTTATCTATATTATATAGAATTCCTGAGCCAACCATTGAAATACCTGCTCCAACTAATAGTGCATTTGTTGTAGCTAACCCCATTCCTATAAGCATTGAAGAAGAGCCTGCTGAAATGAAAGCTAGCTTCATCCAGCTATTAGTCAGCCACTTGATCCGGCTTCCAGTTAAGCTTTTTTTAAATCGTCAATGGACGGAGCTACCTGATTTAAATAGAGGTCATTCACATGCTGTTGCATAGCTTGCAGGGGAGCATTGTCTGGTAGGCTCGAAGTCAACTCACCGACAACGTTTCTGAACCGTCCTAACTCAGCGGCATGTCTTTCTCGATATTTAATTATTTTATCTATAGGGGTATCTGGAGAGAGCGATATCTTTTCCATCATCAACTCAACAAGAAGTCCTTGAGCGACTTCTTTTGGTACCATATCTCGATGAAAGCGTCGCATCATTCTTTCTTCATCTCTGGTTCCAATAATGGAATGCATCGCAGCATCGGCTTTAACTTTTAAGCTTAAATTGTGTGGCAATGCCGAAGGCGTTATTAAACCAGCCCCAGTGCGCTCGCTAAGTTTTGTTGCCAAAAGAGTCATGTAGAATTCTGCAAATTGACTATCCATATCCATAAAACCACTATGCCCTGGGCGAGCAATTTCCAGCTCATACAACATTTCTTCTAATATATATGGGATTTTGGATGGATGCATTCGAGCAAGCTGGCGAAATCCTCGCGGCATTTTTTCAGGATGAAAACGAACGAAATCCTTATCAGCCTGAGATAATAATTGCAAACCTTCTTCGCTTTCTAAGTAGCGTATTACATCGGGTAAGAGATTTTCGATATCTCGCATATCTGAGTTAACATGAAGTGGCGAGAGAATTCCAGCTTCTTGAAGAGCTTTTGCGGAATCTAGGGAGTAAGGATTTTCAATTGACCTAGGAACTATAGTTTGTATTTCATGCCAATACAGAGCTGCGTTTTTTATCCACGAGTCTTCTCTTATATCTATCCATGGATAGTAAAGCGATTTTGTAAATGCCATTTTTTCTCCTTATGCCCCAACGAAACGCTTAACGAGCTTTTCATGTTCGTGACAAATATGCTTGAACAATAAAATATCCGCATCAGTAAGACCACTGTCACTTGGTTGATCTTCATATTGCGCACGATTTGCTCTGGCGACTAATTGAATAATCTCTTGATCCGCAAAACGCTCCCTACCCTTTAGGCGTTGAGTAATTTCTGGCAGCGGAAAAGTCCCCCCGTATTCAACCTCACCCGAGATACTTAGGTCTTGCTTGTCAACGAGGGCCTTAAGTGCTTCCAATGGCTTTCGATAACGTAAATACTCTATTGAGTTGCGAACTCGTTGGCAAAGATAAGGAGCTCCACGTACACTTACGGTCGTAATGTGACAGGTTGTAAACAATCCCATGAGTGGTGCGTAAATCTCGACAAATCGTTTCGACTCCCGCTCGTTGTTTAAATATAGAGTTGCTTGTCTGTATCCATTGCTCTTGCCAAATGCATAAGCTCCCCCGGCAATTGTGAATATTGCAGCAAGTGCGGAGCAAACAGTCCAGAAATCATTCATAGGCTATTGGGGCATAAAAGTGATTAGATAGAAGGCGGCACTAATTGGATAGCAGATCCTTCCATATAAGGCTGGTCTGCCCTGATAGTTGCCACGAAAAAATTAAATCAAAAAATTACTAAATAACTGATCCCAATAGTGCTACACCTTCGCTGTGCCATAGCCATTCCCCGGGAAAGGAGACACGGTATCCAT
>NZ_JAPDBE010000076.1:0-6442 GCF_027705025.1 Aeromonas sp. D3
TCGGCTCAAACATGAAGAAATGAAATGACTGAGTCAGCCGAGAAGAATTTCCCCGCTTATTCGCACCTTCCCTAAGGACTCCCCTCTCCTCACGTGTTGATCTTTATCAAGCCACAGGGCATTACCAAAATATAAAACCCATCACCATTAATCAAAAAAACCATATGTAGCAAACTCTTAACTCTTCCAGCACTGGCTTACACAAATACCCACAAGGGGGTAATTAATGCTGGAATTGAATTAACAACATTAAAATTACACATTAATTCTCGATGCTAAATATTCAGAGCGGATACCTGATCACACAAATTATCCCATGCAGGTGTTACTGACACTGAGTAATCCCGGTGAAAATAAACACCGCTACCAGATACACCTTTATTTAATGTAAATGAAATATTACTGAAGCGAACGGAGGTACCAATAAGACGCGCTATCATATGGCCAGGTATTTAATCGACAGGCATGAGAAGCTGACACGAAAAGCCTCAAAAGGGTCGTCCACTTGCTGCGCAGGCTCCTCCAATGGCGACAGCGTATCACAAGCACGCCAACCAATGACTCATACGAGAGCCTTCATCATTGCCTCGGAGGCCCTGCTTGTACATATTGCCCTGTTCCAAATACCAGTGACATATCATCGCTCATCAACACAGGGTTTCTCGTATCAGGCATACAGAGATAATGGAAAAGAGGGGGGAAACCACTGTGGATTTTTCTCTTGTCGCTATGTCCCCTTGCGATCCTCAGGGAGCAATTCGTTTCCTGGCTGCAGACAGAAATAATTCCCCGACAAGAAAACGCGATAGAAATCACCAGCCAAAAAACATTGGCAGATGAAAATGCCATGATTTTGTCAAAAAACGATTATTCATCATACACTATTTACCATTACAAGCACGACTGGTAACATAATTAAAACATAAGCAGGTGTATGTGCTAACAGTGTAGTGACCATGCCCCCTACAAAGTCGCTACCTGTATTGAAGCAGTTCACCATGGAGGGCTCAGACAAACTGGCCGATATTTTATATCCATATACCAGTGAGGGTTTATTTGTAAAATAGGTATTAGCCCGTCAGCACATGGCTGAATATAAAGATAATGCCTATGCCAATTAGATATTCAAATGACATTGTAAATCTTTAATCGCACAAGGAGTGCGATGACTGAATGACGTTTGCCAAACACGCCATGCTTATTGTGCTGCCGGCAATATCCACCTTCATTTTCATGGAAGAAATAACCCATCATGAATACTGTTACTGCCAGCATCGATGTGGATGCACTGCACCATAATTTTGCCGTTGTGCGGCGCCATGCTCCCCACAGCAAGATCATAGCGGTGCTCAAAGCCAACGCATATGGACACGGTCTGTTGCAAGTCGCCAATACCCTGTCTCAGGCGGATGCCTATGGGGTGGCGCGGATCGAAGAGGCGCTGGTTCTGCGGGCCAACGCCATCACCAAGCCCATTCTGGTGCTGGGTGGATTCTTCTCGGCAGAGGCACTCCCCCTGCTGGCGGCTCACAACCTACAGACCACCATTCATACCTGGGATCAGCTGGCACTGCTTGAGCAGGCCTACCTGCCGACACCGATCACCGTCTGGCTCAAGCTTGATACGGGAATGAACCGGCTGGGGCTCAGGGCGCAGGATATTCCCGCCTTTGTCGAGCGGCTGGCCAACTGCAAGAACGTGGTGCAGCCCTTTCATCTCATGACCCATTTCAGCCAGTCCGACGAGCAGGACAGCCAAGCCACCCCGCAGCAGATCGAGGAGTTCAATGCACTCACAGCACGGATGCAGGGCGAGAGGGCCATGGCCAACTCGGCGGGGATCCTGGCCTGGCCAGACTCTCGCAGCGACTGGATAAGGCCGGGTATCATGCTCTATGGCGCCTCCCCCTTTGGCGGACAGCTGGCATCTGATCATGATTTGCGTCCCGTCATGACCCTCAAGAGCCAGCTCATCGCCATCAGACAATGCGAGCAAGGGGAGTCGGTAGGATATGGCGGCCATTGGGTGGCCCATCATGACACCACTCTGGGCGTGGTTGCGGTCGGCTATGGGGATGGATATCCACGCATGGCACCTCAGGGAACCCCTGTGCTCATCAATGGTCGGCGGGTCCCCATAGTGGGGCGAGTGTCCATGGACATGATCACGGTCGATCTTGGGCCCGGTGCCGGTGACAAGACGGGGGATGAGGTGATCCTGTGGGGGGATGGTCTGCCGGTGGAGCAGGTGGCAGAAAAGATAGGAACCATCCCCTATGAGCTCCTGACCCGACTCACTTCCCGGGTCTTTATCAAGCTCACTCATCAATGCGATCGGGCATTGTCGCTGTCAGGGGCTTGAGCCCTCTTCCTATGTGACCAGCTCTCGCCTCGTCCTGCGGTTGCATCAGTTCAGCCCGCCGCCGAGACAGGCCTGCATGAAAAAACATCCCGGGCAATCTGCTTGCCCGGGATCTGGCTGTTGGCCGTACCAGCTCACCAGCCTTGTCGCCAGAATGAGCGACAACGCTCATCCCGTCAGCGCTCAAAGTAGCGGCAGACAAGCTGTGCCCAGCCCAAAGCGACTAGATCTTGCCGACCCCGGCGTTGGCCTTGATCAGGTTTGGCAACTTGCCAGGCTCCACCGGGTTGTAGCTGTAGGGGGGTTGGGGCAGAGCACTGGAGAAGCTGCATTTTCCCGACAAGGTCATGCCAGCATTGTTCAATACAGAACCACTGTCTTTGAACAGGGTACCGGTGAAGCTTTTCACCAACTCGCAACCATCGATTGCACCATTGACGGAGAAATAGTTTTTCTCGGAGAGCACGCCCCCCTCCTTACCAATGCCAAAGCTGTAGAGGTAGGGATAAACAGGACGGGTGATATCCCCCAAGTAGAGGTTGTTATAGGCATGGACACGACCAAACCGCACTCTGGGTACCCGCTGAGTCACGTCTTCAAATAAGTTATTGTGAAGGGTGACGCGTAATTTCCCTGCATCCTGACTTTTATTACTGTCGCTATGACCAATCAACATTGTCTTGTCATGCTGATTGAAATGGGAGTGAGAGACGGTGATATAGTCAGAACCTTTTTTGATATCCAGCATGCCGTCGTGCTGCACGTATTTCCAGCCATCTTTCTTGCCATATTGATCATCGGTAAAGCTGCCATCGGAAAAAGTAACGTGATCGACCCACACATGTTCTGATTCCGAAATGGTGAGGCTATCCCATTCGGCATTCCAGCCATCACCACTTTCAAATTTTGGTGCCACATCCACCGGTGTTTCCAGATACAGGTTGCGGATGATGACATTGTTTACCTTGCTGACCACCAGGCTGCCGTTGACAATTTTGGCGTTTTTATCTGTGCCGATCAGAGTGGTATTGGCAGTGAGCGGGATCTGGCTACGGCTCTTCTGATCTGCAACGGAACGATACGGGGCCCCCTCACTGATATCCAGGGTGCCTATCACCTGGATGATCTTGGCACTGTCGCCCCCATTCTTGATGGCATCCACCAGTTGCTGCTTGTTCCTGACCTGATAGATGTTGGCACTGGTTGCCTTGCTACCACCCGTGGTGCCAGCATCATATCCGGCCCACCCCGACTTGGGCGCAACCTCGGTAGCCTTGGCAATCAAGAGTGCGGCGCTGTAAGCAGGCATGGTGAACAATGCCAGCACTGCGGCTACGCCTGAACAGACGAGGGTCTTTTTCATATTTATTCCTTCAATTGAAAAATAGCACAGTAAAAGCCTCACCCAGGTTCCGTGAGGGGGAAACAGACAGCCCCAATAGACAAGGCCACCATAAATATCAGATGACATAATCATCAGGTATATATTCAATGCATTTACGTCTGTTGGTGGGTGGCTAGACCTTCGCCACCCACCCAATAACGGGAAGATATCAATCCCTTATTAACATTCCCCAACATGATCATTTCAATTAGGGTGACACAGCCCATGGCATGATCAAATTTCCGGCACCGTCGCGCTCGAGCGTAGCCATATCCTCAAGAGATCTGGCCAGTAATATCTGCTGGTGCTTGTCCATCGGTTCGGGGGCATGCCACGGCTTGACGACCTGGTTGCCCAGATAATCGGCATATTTCCCTTGCTGGCGATAATGCAGTGACACATTATCCATGAAGGTGACCTTATGCTGTCCAATCCCATAGGGGTTATCGCGCATGATGTAGTTATAACGGGCATTATCCAGGGCAATATTCCCCTTGAGCAGCAGCGCCCCCGTATTGAAGTTATCGGTAAATCCGTCCATGTTGTTGCGCACCGAGAGGGAGCCGTAAATTTGGTGGGCAACCGGTTGCCCTTCTCCCCCCAACTTGAATCCGTTCCCTATGGTGCCTGCCGGAGCCGGATGCCCGAACGGCAGCCCGTTGCCATAAGCCACGCTGTTGATAATGGTCACGGCTTGATTGGGGCCATCTTCAATCTTGTTGAACAGATCCCAGCCATCATCTGCATTGTTGTGAGCCACACAGCCCTTGAACAAGTTACCCGGCCCCACGCCCAGCTTGGCGGCAAACCCGTCGGCATTGATCCCGGATTCATCGCGGTTATTGTAAGAATCACTGTTGATGACCTGGTTGTATGCAGGCCACAGGCTGGCCTGACCATACACACCATTGCCGGTGATCCAGACGCCAGTGTCGGCATTGTTGCGAGCAATCAAACGCTCAAGCCGATTATGGCTGCCCGCCACCCGCAAGAAGGCAGGATCGTGCTCGGCCTTGGCGCCATCGGGGTTGCCATCAAACACCAGACCATCCAGATGCCAGAAGCTGGCATTGAGTTGCGATGTCTGGCCGGTAAAGATTGCCCGATGGCGATGCTCGGCCACCAGCCGCTTGGGCTCTCCCGGCAGGCCACTCTGCTCGGCTGCAAGTGTCATCCCCGGATAATGGCCATCTGCCAGCACTATGGTGCCGCCCGGAACCAACTGCTCAAGGGCAGTGGCCAGATCCACAGGTGCGGTACGGGTGCCCGCATTGTCAGCTTGCCCAGTTGGGGAGACATAAATGTGGCGAACATCCGCAACCCGGGCCGGCTCTCTGGTGATGACGATTTGTTGTACCGTTTGTTCTACTGCAGTAGCGACAGGCAGGCTGGCCGGCGTAAATGTCAGCAGCAGCAGATTTTCTCCCTCTGCCAACACCAGCGGCAACTGGCTGAAACGGCCCGCTTGCAGCGTCACTGTTTGCCCCGCCACTTGCAAGGTCCCCGCCAGATTGCTGCGCACTTGCAGCAGATAGGAGAGCTGGGAGCTGCTGGTGGCGGAGGCTATCTCCAGCAGAGGTGACTGATCTGCTGCGGGTGCACTCGGCTCATCCACCATGGCGATGGGGCCCCCCAATGTCAGACTGGCATTGTCAAAACGCACCTTGGCGTTGCGGGCGGCAAAAAATCCCAGATAGGCGTGGCGAGGATCCTGGTTGTCGAGCAGACCCGGTTTATCGACCACCCGCTGCACGGCCTGCCGTTGGCCATCCGGTGTCGACCAGGTCAGCTCAAACACTCCTTGTTTGCGTTCAAGGCGCAGCAGGAAGTGCCCATCATCGAGGGAGACCCCCTTCTGATAAGGGATACGCTCCACCTTCACCCCTTCGTTACCCCAAGGATTGACCACCCCTTGGCGCGCCACTGACACCAGGTCAACGCGATTGTCGTCACTCTTGTTGTGTGTCTGCACGGCATTGAGCACCATATTAGCCGCATGGGGAAACTCCTCATGGCCGAGGGGTTGCGGTACCTTGCGCTGGGGTCCCAGGCTGTCCCTGACAAAGAGCCCGACCCCCTCCTGCCCATTGGGCGTCTTGCCGTTTTCAGGGCCGAACTGCGAGATGCTCACTTCCGCCTGCAAGACGAAAGCCCGATCAACCGGGATGGCCTGATAAAACACCGTCATTCCATCATGGGAATTGGCCAGCTTGCCGCCTCGGCTCTCCAGTATGAAAGAGGCAGGCAAGGGATGGGCGACATCGGCCCGCAGCGGCGCCTCTCCCTCGCTGCGGCTAACCTGATTGACACCGACTTTGGCTGGCAGCACATTGCTGGAAAAATTGCTGTCAGTGGACTGGCCAAATGCCTTGTAAAACCAGGCATCCGTTTGCGCAGACGCAGCAGAGGCCATCAGCATGCTTAAAAAAAGCACTGAATAGTTTGTTTTCATTTTCTCAATCCAATCATATTTGATGGAATATGGCAGGCGAATAAATAGAGATGTGCCCGCCCCTCTATAGAAAGAGGTGACATATATTTTTGACAAAACTAAATAACTGATCCCAATAGTGCTACACCTTCGCTGTGCCATAGCCATTCCCCGGGAAAGGAGACACTGTATCCATGAAGTGTTTCACTCGGGCCAGCAGGTTTGCCATCCCTCTGCATTGATGATTGCGCGTGATGGTTTCATG
>NZ_JAPDBE010000077.1:0-4947 GCF_027705025.1 Aeromonas sp. D3
TCATGATGAACCCTTTTTCATGGCTCCAGATGACAAACATGATCTCATATCAGGGACTTGTTCGCACCTTCCCTAACAAGAATTTGAAGCTTGACGGATATTCGTACCACCATTTAACCAAATGGTTAGGACCGTAGGGGCGTATATTGACTCCTCCCGGCGTGCAAGCCTGTTTTGTTTTTGGCTTTAAGTTCGATGGCTCACGTATATCCGGCCTTTACGGTGGGCTCAAGGGCCCGGGCCATAATGGGCTCAGTATAGATTAGCCCCAACACGTAAAGGGAACTGCGCCACACGCTTCCCTATCCCAGCTCAAGGTTCAATCGGCCTTTTTGTGCGTATTTTCGAGCCCCGAGGGCGTATCGGAGGCGCGGGGTTCGAGCGAATCAGTCAGCCACCGTCATGGCTACCGCAGGGGCTTGCGGCCGCCTCTGTGCCTGAGCATCTCATCCTGGATGTGCTGTTATGACTGACAGCGACCTTGCTCTATTTGAATCCTCAAGCTACCGCAATTTTCCTGCTGGAGAAAATGGATACACATGGGCTGAGTCACATTTTGACCGCCCAAAGGGGATTCGAGGGGATTCAAGGGGATTCAAGGGAATTGTTGGCATCACCTCGGCAGAACAACCGCTTCGCGAGCTGCGCTCGCTCCTACAGTTGATCCAGATGACACCTGTGCATTTGGTGCTCGGTCAGGCAGCCCCGGCTTCTGGCTTTTGCCCTTAATCGCCGAAACTCGAAGCCGTCTGTCGGGCCGGGTGGCGGGGTGAACGGAATCGGTGCGCGGTCAGGATGACCGCAAAAGGGAGCGTCACGCCAGGGATGGCGTGTGGCTCCCGGCTGGTGGAGAGAACCCCAGAGCCCGGGGATTTCCCGACAGTCGGCATACGCCCAGCCGTAGGATTGTTAAGGACCGCGGATTCGGTCCTTACCCGCCCCCCCAACGGCAGGTTGGCAAATCGCCTCAGCCGACAGGGCGGAACCGGCCAAGTCGGAACTGAATCAAGCCGGAAACGGACAAACTCATCAATGAGTTAAGCCGAGATTAAGTCCCCTTCGACAAGCTCAGGGCGAACGGTTGCGCCGATGGCGGGTTCACCGAAACCAGCCGCCATCGGCCGGGTCGGGCAGCGGTCGACCGGCCCGGGCCGAGAGACAGGGAGACAGCCCTCGTCTCCCTGTCACACCAGCGTCATTTGGCTGTCATATTCCCCCTCTAGAGTCAGTACTCCAAAAACAAGAAGGGAGTTCCATAATGCGCTCGGGATTGGTTTTATCTGCACTGACAGCGGCCCTGTTGCTGGCGGGCTGTGGCGATGATGAGGCCGAAACAGCGGCCCCGCAAAGCGTGGTCAAGATTGGCGTCATCAGTGACGTGCATGTGTTCGATGCGGTCAAGCTGGGCGGGGTGCCGGGTGAGCCAGCCTATGAAGAGGCCATCGGCAAGGATCGCAAGGCCTTCTTGCAGAGCCAGGCCCTGGTGCAGTCGGCGCTGGATCGTCTGGTCGCGGCGGGCAATCAGGTCATTCTCATCACCGGCGATCTGACCAAGGATGGCGAACAGTACTCCCACGAGTGGTTGCGCGAGGCGATTTCCCAGGTGCAGGCCAAGGGCGTCAAGGTGCTGCTGATCCCCGGCAATCACGATATGAACAACCCCTATGGCACGAACGGCTCCATCTTCCTCGAGCAGAACAGTCTGGGGGCCGAGGTCGGATCCATAGCGCCTTATATGGAGCACACCGACGGTACGCCGCTGTATGACGTGCCACGCTTCGACCGCTTCTATGCCGACTTCGGCTTTAAGGATGCGGTGGCGCGGGATGAACACTCCTTCTCCTACGTCAGCGAGCCGGTGCCCGGCCTTTGGGTGCTGGCGCTGGATCTGGCCAATAGCTCGCTGCCGGAGGCGACCAGCAACTGGTCCACGGAGGCCGGACGGCAGGACTATCCGCCAACCGGCGGCTCGCTGCTGGCGCCGCAACGGGCGCAGACCTGGGCCTGGGTCAAAACCATGGCCGAGCGCGCCAAGGCCGAGGGCAAGGTGCTGCTGACCATGAGCCACTTTGGCGGCATCGAACACTTTACCGGCCAGAACCTGCTGATCCCCGACTATGTGCTGGATGGCGCGGGCAAGGCCTCCTACCTGCAGGGATTGCAGTGGTCGCCCTATGTCGAGACCTTCACCGCCGCCGATGGCAGCACCGGGCAGATCACCTATCAGACCAGCAGCGAATACGTGTCGCGGGCGCTGGCCGAGGCCGGGGTGAACCTGCTGCTGACCGGCCACTTCCATGCCAACGACATAGCGCGCCGCGATTATGGCAATGGCAACTTCCTGATCGACATCGAGACCGGGGCCACCGTCAGCTATCCCGCTTCCATGCGGCAGCTGGTGCTGGATTTGCCGACCAAGACCCTGAGCGTGAATACCGATATCGAGGCGGTGCAAGCCGAGGTGCCGGAGGCCGATCTCGAAGGGCTGGTCGATGCCATGGCGGATAACCTGCTGGCGGCTCTGGGGCTGGAGGTGCCGGATTCGCTGGCCAATCTGCTGGATTCCCTGCTGCTCAAGCGGCCGCTGTGGAGCCTGATGTGCGACCTCTATCTGGTCGGTCAAGGGCTGGACCCGCAGGCCGATCAGGCGCAAGGGGAGGCGGCCATGCTGGCGGCGCTGCCGAGCGGCGTGACGAAAGACGAACTGCAGGCCACCACCCTGACCACGCTCATCTCCACCCTGCTCAAGGCCCACTATGCCGGGGATGAGGGCAGCAATCCGGCGCTCGGTGCCAGTCAGCGCTTTGCCATCGGCTGGCTGACCCAGGTCAATGCCACTCAGTTGCAGGCGCTGATGACGGCGCAGCTCACCGCCATGCAGTTGCAAGGTCAGGTGCCCGACAGCGTGCTGGCCCAGTTCAGCCAGATGGTGCCCCTGATCGGCCTGGTCGGTTACGGCGTGGTCAATGATCCGACCCCGGATCGCAACGTCCGCATCGACCTGACCACCGGCACCCTGCAAGCCCAGTAACTCCCTCGCAAGCAACCCCTGCTCACCGACCGGCTGCCCCTCGCCGGTCATTCTTTGGCTCTTCACCCTGAATTCATCACCTAAGGAAGGTGCGAATAAGCAGCGTTTTTCAAGATAGTTGTCGTGTAAACCTGTTTTAAGCTGCCTGTTTTTGCTCTGGTTCTGCCCGCTCAGGATTCAGCATCACGGCGCCGATCGGTGTCCAATTTCGCGTCTTGCCACTCCACCTCGATGGGTGTTGCGCTCGTGCGGCCTGGTACACTGCATCCCGTTTCGCCAGCAAGAGCTTATCTTCGCCCCGATGCCGTTCTCCCGGGGTGACGAAGCGAATTCGGCTATGCCGGTGCTCGTCGTTATACCAGGCCACAAAGTCACGCACCCACTCCCTGGCGGCCTCCAGACTGGCGAAGCCGTCTGATGGCCACTGTGGGCAGTACTTCAGCGTTCGGAACAACGACTCCGAGTACGGATTATCGTTGCTGACCCGCGGTCGTCCCCGCGAGGGCGTGACACCCAGGTCATGCATCTTGGTCAGCAGCGTGACCGACTTCATCGGCGCGCCGTTGTCCGAGTGCAAGACCAGTGGCTGCTTCCAGCACTGTTCACGCAACACGCTCCGTTGCAGCAGGGCTGCCGCTTGTTCGCCGCACTCCTGCTCATGCACTTCCCAGCCCACGCCTTTGCGGCTGTAAATGTCCTCTATCAGATAGAGGTAGTAAAACTGGCCGCGCACCGTTGACGGCAGGTAGGTGATATCCCAGGACCACACCTGGTTGGGGCCGGTCGCAGTATGGCTGGTGGGTACCGGCACAGGACGCGGTGGCTGGCTTCGGCCGCGCCGATGCTGCTGGTCTGCCGCGCGCAGGATGCGATAGAAGCTCGACTCACTGGCCAAGTAACGCCCTTGGTCGGCTAACCGGGGCACGATTTGGCTCGGTGGCAGCGAGGCAAACTCCGGGCTATTGCAGACCTCCAGCACCGCCTGCCGCTCTTCTGGGCCCAAGGCATGCGCTGGTATGGGACGAACGGCATCCGGTCGCCTATCGGCACAGAGCTCAGGCCCGGCCAACCAGCGCTGGAGCGTGCGCAGACTCAGCCCCAACACCTCGGCCGCCGGATGCTTGCGGGCGCTGGCGTCAAGCGCTTCGCGCCACCATACAACGTATTGCTGCCGCTCTGGCAACGAGGTTAATCGGCCTCGTCGACGTTGCTCCAGTAGGCATCGAGCTTTTTTTGCAATATCAGCAGAGCTGCCGCCTCGGCCAGGGCCTTGTCTTTGCGCCGCAGCTCTTGCTCCAGTTGCCGGATACGCTTCTTGTCCGCCTTGGCCTGTGCCTTCTCCGCCTGTTGTAAGGTACGAGCGGATTGCTGACCCAGAATACAGGCTTGGCGCCATTGCTGGACCTGCTCGGTGTAGAGCCCCTTACGGCGGCAATATTCGCTGAGTTCAATCTCAGAAAGGGCCGCCGTTTCCAGCACGGTGGCGAACTTGGCCTCGGCAGGCCATTCATCGGTCAGTTTGTGGTCACCCGGCACAGGAGCGCCTCCGGCTTTGGCTTGTTTGCGCCAATTATACAGAGTGACCTCGCTGATGTTTTCCTGCCGCGCCAACTCGGCAACGGACATCTTGAATGGCGGCAGCAGCTTCTTGAGCAAGGCCGCCTTCCGCTCACTTGAATAACGAGCCATTCGACGCTCTTCATCCGCCCCCGGTCTTCACTTGTTGATGATTCAGGTCAGGCGACAACTAGTCTGACACCGGGGGAGGTGAACAACATCGCCAGTTGGTTATCGTTTTTCAGCAGCCCCTTGTATCTGGCTTTCACGAAGCCGAACTGCCGCTTGATGATGCGAAACGGGTGCTCCACCTTGGCCCGGATGCTGGCTTTCATGTATTCGATGTTGATGGCCGTTTT
>NZ_JAPDBE010000078.1:0-4543 GCF_027705025.1 Aeromonas sp. D3
TATTGAACTGTCAGGAGCTGGCTGCACAACAGCCATTACGCCCAATCAACTGGTGCAGTCGTCTTCTGAAAATGACAATCGTGCCACCGGCTCCAGGTCTTATCGAACAGCTCAGACACATGGTCCAAATGCTGGTCGATCCGTTCGGCCAGTTTTTCGATGGCCTCTTGCTTGAGCTTGTCACTTTCCCTGAACTCGATGTTCAAGGCCCTGGCCACCTGGTTGAGGTTCCGGCCGATAGCTCCAAGCTGCCGGCACGATTCCCGTACGGTGTTCACTTCTTCATCAGTGAGGACCGGCATCCGGTTCAACGACCGCAGTCATTTCTGTACCTAAACAGTCCTGCGAATATGTGAGTTTTGACCTAATGAGCCACAAAAACTCATTTTCGCCCACGATAATTTTTCTACTTCCTTTCTTTGGAATGCTCATTTCAATATTCACATAACGTCGCTATCAATCGCGGAAAAGGCGTAGTGCGCGAAGCGAACGAAGCTTTTTGCCGTCGATTGCATAGCTTTGTTAACCCTTTTTCCAAATTTGATAGCAATAGTTAATGTTTGAAGTAAAGTGTTGCTCAAAAACAACTTCGAAGGTATTTGGAATACTCGGGAAGAAAACATCCCCCTCTGGCTCGATGTCGATCGTCGATAAGTGGAGCGTAGAGGCCATGGGTAATGTTTCTCGGTAAATTTCTCCGCCACCAGACACTATAACGTGACCGGTGAATTCAGCTAGCCTGTCCATGGCCTCTTCGATTGACTGAAATACAACTACATTGTCATCATTTGATGTCCAACCTGAGCGGGTAACGACCGCGTATTTCCTATTGGGGAGTGCGCCCATAGATTCAAACGTCTTGCGACCCACCAGAAGCCACTGATTGTAGGTCAATGCTTTAAAAAGTAGCTGCTCCCCTTTCGCGGACCAGGGTATGTCTGGACCGCAACCAATCACGCCGTTTTTCGCTTTCGCAGCCATCAATGATACTTTCAAGGTTCTCATCCTGGGTTAACGCTTGAGTTAGACATTATTTGCCGACTACCTTGGTGATCTCGCCTTTCACGTAGTGAACAAATTCTTCCAACTGATCTGCGCGCGAGGCCAAGCGATCTTCTTCTTGTCCAAGATAAGCCTGTCTAGCTTCAAGTATGACGGGCTGATACTGGGCCGGCAGGCGCTCCATTGCCCAGTCGGCAGCGACATCCTTCGGCGCGATTTTGCCGGTTACTGCGCTGTACCAAATGCGGGACAACGTAAGCACTACATTTCGCTCATCGCCAGCCCAGTCGGGCGGCGAGTTCCATAGCGTTAAGGTTTCATTTAGCGCCTCAAATAGATCCTGTTCAGGAACCGGATCAAAGAGTTCCTCCGCCGCTGGACCTACCAAGGCAACGCTATGTTCTCTTGCTTTTGTCAGCAAGATAGCCAGATCAATGTCGATCGTGGCTGGCTCGAAGATACCTGCAAGAATGTCATTGCGCTGCCATTCTCCAAATTGCAGTTCGCGCTTAGCTGGATAACGCCACGGAATGATGTCGTCGTGCACAACAATGGTGACTTCTACAGCGCGGAGAATCTCGCTCTCTCCAGGGGAAGCCGAAGTTTCCAAAAGGTCGTTGATCAAAGCTCGCCGCGTTGTTTCATCAAGCCTTACGGTCACCGTAACCAGCAAATCAATATCACTGTGTGGCTTCAGGCCGCCATCCACTGCGGAGCCGTACAAATGTACGGCCAGCAACGTCGGTTCGAGATGGCGCTCGATGACGCCAACTACCTCTGATAGTTGAGTCGATACTTCGGCGATCACCACTTCCCTCATGATGTTTAACTTTGTTTTAGCCACCAATGATGCCCTCACTTTCCATGATTTTGGTGGGAATGGATTTTCTTAGCGGCAACTTACTTTCGTTGTCTATATCCATGTTAAAGGCGAAAAAGTAAACCTCTGTCTCCTTCTCAACCCACCCAACCCACCATGCGACACCAGGATTTGACTCAGTTCCCACACCAGAAAAACCAGTTTTTGAATGCACTAGATATTCAGGTGCCGCCTCCGTTACCAAAGCCTCTTTTACTATTAGCTGGTTTTCTTTAGATGCTGACAATTTATTTAAATATAGAGACTCTAGAAACTCCACTTGATTAACTGCGGAAATTCTAAGCTGGCCTTCCAACCAGAATTTGTCAATGCCACCACTGATATTCTGGTTGCCATAGGAAAATTTTTTAAGGTATTTCTGCATTCTTACTTCGCCAACTTCTCTGGCGATTTGTTGAAATACGGGAACAGCTGAAACTTGTATTGCCCCTCTTAAGGTCAAGTCTCTTTCCCATTGCTTCATGGCTCTTGGCTTTCCGTCCCATTTGAAAACCTGATGCTCATTCTTTATGACACCAGTTTCTAGGCCGATAATTGCGTTGGGGATCTTAAATGTTGATGCTGGAAGATATTCCTTTGATGCACGAGCTAAGTCATTGGTAGCGCAGGATTTACTGCTACTTTTACAAAGCACGAAGACACCATTGACGGCTTCGGCAGAGAACTCTTTGTTCCAAGACGTATTTTCTGTAATTGAACCAGCTAATGCCGTACTCGAAAGACACGCGATAATTACATATGCGGCAAATGTTTTCATGGCACCTTCTTGGTGGCTAACGTTAATTCGACCTCAGAGGCGTTTAAGTCAAAATACCTCTGACGTCTAACATGATTAATCAAAGTCTGATTTTTTAACAAAATCAGAAAGATAGACGCGAAACTTTAAAACAAAGGCGTCAACACTTCAAGTAGCGATCTTTCGCTTCGGCGAGGCCTAACGCCTGAGCTCAGCCGACCGAAACCGCGTAGCGGTTTTGGGTCGGCTGCAGCGATTTGTTGGGCGATAGCTTGCCACATTCTCTCAACGATTGGGATTTGATGTACTTTCCGCACTTTGTAGCGCGACCACATCATGCTCCCCCTGGCCGCGAGAGCCCTTCACTCGGGAAACACAAGACAGACCGAGCACGACTGTTGCAAGGGTCAAACAGTACACGACAACCGGCCAAGCCGTGTTGCGCGGCAACAGCGAAATGATCAACGTTCCGATGCTTCCTAGCAGTACACCGCCCAAGCAGAAGTAGACTGCCGTGACCGTTCCAGCAACATGGTCGAATCCTCGAAGAGCGCCATTGGGCGACACAGATACCGCTGTGGCGACACCAATACCCACTAGCCACATTGGAGCAATAAAGCCTAACACGGACTGCGAAGCCCATATTTCGGTGATGGCAAGCAATACTGCTCCAGCTATCAGGCATCCCATTCCCATTCGCAAGACACTTGGGCTGCCCCACTTGGGTATCACACGCCCCATAAAACGAGCCGTAAACACCATGGCAATTGCCACTGTGGCGAACAGCAGGCTGAAGCCAAGCTGAGACACACCTTGCCTGCCCATCATTAGTCCGGGCGCAATGGAGAAAAAGACGAAGAAGCTACCCATTCCAGCGGCGTAACACAACGTGTACAACCAGAAGTTCAGGCACTTAACGGGGAGTAGCAGCTGCGACCATTGCAAGCCCGCAACTCGTTGCACCCGGGTTTCAGGCCAGAATCGCCACGCTGCTGCAGATGCAGCGATCATGCCCAAACCTAGAAACGCAAAGATAGCCCGCCACCCAAGCCACATGTCGACGAGCGCTCCGAGCAATGGGCCTACCGCCGGGACCATGGCCAGCATGGATCCGAGTATGCCGTAAATGACATTACTTTCCTCGCGACCTGCGTAAATGTCACGTACTGTTGCAAATGTGGAAACAAGGCACGCCGAGGCACCACAAGCCTGAAGAATCCGAAGCCCCAGAAAGACTTCAGCCGATGACGTAAGAGCGAGGCCCATTGACGCCACAACGTAGGCGAGGCCACCTCCCAGTAGAACGGGGCGGCGCCCCAGTCGGTCCGATAGCGGTCCAAACAAGAGCTGACCGGCACCAATCATGACCAAGTACGTTGTCAGCGTAAGCTGAATTGTGCTCGCTGTCGTACCAAGCGCGTTTGGCATAAACGGCACTGCTGGCAAGTACATGTCCATGCCGAGTGATGCCAATAAATCGAACGGTGATAACAACAACACCGTGGCGGCAAGGGAGTACCGCCAACTAAAGTTTTTTGAGCGCACGAAACCATCTCCTTGAACAAAGGATTTGGCGGCGCTCCCGTAGAGCAAAAGGATTCATGAGAACGCCGCAACAACCGAAAAATGAAGGTTGCTGCGGCTTACTTGTCTGCGTTCTTGGAAGTGCTCATCTGCTGACTATCTCATGATTGAATTTGAATCGTAACAACTTTCAAGCAACTCTGCGAGGAGCCTTATTGTGCGCCCAACGTTTGACTTAGGCATCACTGCGTGTTCGCTCGAATGCCTGGCGTGTTTGAACCATGTACACGGCTGGACCATCTGGGGTGGTTACGGTACCTTGCTTCTCAAACCCCGCTTTCTCGTAGCATCGGATCGCTCGCAAGTTGCTCGGCGACGGGTCCGTTTGGATCTTGGTGACC
>NZ_JAPDBE010000079.1:0-4446 GCF_027705025.1 Aeromonas sp. D3
TTGAATGGGTTCATGTGCAGCTCCATCAGCAAAAGGGGATGATAAGTTTATCACCACCGACTATTTGCAACAGTGCCGAATAAACGCCCTTTTCACCCAAGTCCAACAGCTTTGGACCGCAGTTGACTCTTTCGACACCCCTGCGATGCAACCCAATCCGGCTGACGGGGAGCCAGCAACGCTGAAAATTTACCCTCCTCTTTCCCACTAGCGGCTCCTTTTCCGACAACCAGCACGGCGGATCCCTGCCGCGGCGCTGTGAACGCAGCATTTTGATTGGTATCGTTGGCCTTCAGGCTCGTCAGTCAAACAGACCCAGGAGCAGCTCAGCCGGTGGCGCCCGGCTTTCGGGTAACGCCCTGGTCCCGCTGGTTTCGGCTTTGTGCTTCAGGTGATCAAGGATCTGCTTGATCACTATAGGGTCTTCAATGCAGGCGATGACTTTCATGGCGCCGCCGCAGCCGCTGCAGGTCTCGATGTCGATATTGAAAACACGCTTGAGCCGTTGCGCCCATGTCATCGACGCTCGCCGTTGTGCTGGTGTTGCCGGTTCATCAGCCACCCTGACCTTGTTGCCCCTGCCCCGTTTTGCCGGCGTGACCAACGCCCGGTGCCGACTGTTGGGTGCGAACACCCCGTGGAAGCGGGTTAGGTTGACTCTGGGCTTCGGTACCAGGGCGGCCAGCCTTGCAATGAAATCCAATGGTTCGAAAATGACGTGCGTGGTGCCGTCCCGGTACGGCGTCTTGAGCTGGTAGCGCACGTTGCCGCCTCGTGTTAACGACAGCCGCTTCTCGGATACCGCCGGGCGGCTGATGTACCGGCACAGCCGTTCGAGCTTCTTGCGTTCATCGGCCCTGGCCGCCACGCCGGCGTGCAGGCTGGACCCGGCTACCTTGCCAATCCCGTCACCGAACGGATCACCACTGGTCGGCAGAGTTTGCAAAGTGAACACCTTTCGCCCCGCCTGTGAACCGACAGCGATACGGTAAGTGATCGAGTGCCCCAGCAGGGGTGTCATCGGGTCGTCATCCACCGCATCCGAGGCCAGATAGCTGTTTTCGACATCCCGTTCCAGCAGGCCTTGCCGTTCCAGATAGCGACCCACCCGGTGGGCGATGGTGTGCGTCAGCTGGGTGAGCTCTGGGCTGGTCGGCGCCTTGACCCAGCGGAAACGCGCTGAGCCGTGGGATTGCTCGACATACACACCGTCGAGAAACAGCATGTGGAAGTGAACATTCAGATTGAGCGCCGATCCAAAACGCTGGATCAGGGTGACCGCGCCCGTCTTGGCCACTTGGTGGGTATGGCCCGCTTTCTTGACCAGGTGCGTGGCAATGACGCGGTAAACGATGCCCAGCACCCACCCCATGATCTCGGGCCGGCTGGCAAACAGGAAACGCAGCTGAAACGGGAAGCTCAACACCCACTGACGCATGGGTTGTTCAGGCAGTACTTCATCAACCAGCAAGGCGGCACTTTCGGCCATCCGCCGCGCCCCACAGCTCGGGCAGAAACCGCGACGCTTACAGCTGAAAGCGACCAGGTGCTCGGCGTGGCAAGACTCGCAGCGAACCCGTAGAAAGCCATGCTCCAGCCGCCCGCATTGGAGAAATTCTTCAAATTCCCGTTGCACATAGCCCGGCAATTCCTTTCCCTGCTCTGCCATAAGCGCAGCGAATGCCGGGTAATACTCGTCAACGATCTGATAGAGAAGGGTTTGCTCGGGTCGGTGGCTCTGGTAACGACCAGTATCCCGATCCCGGCTGGCCGTCCTGGCCGCCACATGAGGCATGTTCCGCGTCCTTGCAATACTGTGTTTACATACAGTCTATCGCTTAGCGGAAAGTTCTTTTACCCTCAGCCGAAATGCCTGCCGTTGCTAGACATTGCCAGCCAGTGCCCGTCACTCCGCGGTCTTCACTGCGTGATCGAGTTGATCGACACCCGCCGTGACACGCTCCATGAAGTGCCTGCCTGCGTCTGTTAGCCGAACGCCCCGCGCATGGCGCTCAAATAGCAGGACACCAAGGTTATCCTCCAGCGCTTTCACACGCGCGCTGACGCTCGACTGGCTGATACCAAGTGCCTTGGCCGCATGCCGAAAATTCAGATGCTCGGCGACGGCGATGAACTGAACAAGGGAAATGAGCGGTATCCTGCCAGACAGGATACCGACATTCACGAGGTTTCGATGGTTAGTGCGCCGCATCGGAGCGGGCCTGCTACCAGTCGTCGGTTAGACGACTGGCGACTTCTCGGTGGCAGCCCCACGGAGCCGAAGGAGCACCAGCCCCAACGAAACCAGTACCGCCATCGCCGTGGCGTAACAGATCACGGGCCACGCTGTGTCACCGTTTAAAAGTGCCACCGCCAATGTCCCGACAATGCTGACTATCAGGCTTTGAACGCAGAAGTAGAACGCGACCGCTGATCCCGCGATGTCGTCGAACTCTGCCAAAGCGCCGTTCGCGGTAACGGACACCGTGAAGACAATACCGACCGCGACAACCCACATCGGTAGGATGAAGGTGAGGAATGACGGCGAGCCGTAAAGTTCGCCGATCCCCAACAGGACCGCTCCGCAAACAAGCAACGCCATCCCACGCGCCACGCATCCTGCGATGCCCCATCTGGCGACAAAGGACTTCGCGAAACGGGTTGTCACGATCATTACAAGCGCGACAGTGGCGAAGGCAAAGCTGAATCCGATCTCGGAATATTCCGCTTGGCCTATGAGCACACGGGGAGCCGTCGAGAAGAAGACGAAGTAGGTGCCCATACCGGCGCTAAAGCCGACAGTGTAAACCCAAAAAGCCGGACTCGCGAAGATCGGCAAGACAGATCGGCGCGTCTTGACTTGATCCAGAGGGCGGGTTTCGTGCCACCTGAAACCCGCATTTAGGAGTGCGAGCATCGCCAGTATAGCCAAAGTAATGAATATCGCCTGCCATCCCAAGAACTCGCCGATCAATACTCCGGCGATAGGGCCGAGCGCAGGCACGAACGCCAGCATCGAACTGAAAAGGCCGTAGATGACGACACCCTCAGGACGGTTGGCATAAACGTCGCGAACCGTCGCGAACGTCGCCACCAGCATGGCCGACGCGCCCACTGCTTGAAGTAGACGGAAAGCGACAAAGGCCGGTGCAGTTGAAGACCAAGCTGCTCCCAGAGACGCAATGACGAAAGCCGTTGCGCCCGCAAGTAGAATTGGCCGTCGCCCGATTCTGTCTGAGAGCGGACCAAAAATCACCTGGCCCACGCCGAGCATCACCATATAGAGGCTCAACGTGAGTTGGATCATAGCGGGCGTCGTGTTCAGGATGCCGGGCATCGCTGGAACGACAGGGAGATAAATATCCATCGCCAGTGAAGCGAGGATGTCGAAAGGAGCCATCAGCAGCAGTGCTGCCGGCAGCGTATAGGCCCACGCGGGGCGTGTGGTGGTCATGACGAATCAACCCTCGATTAAGGAATACCGGGCGACGTCTGCTCGTCAGCAATCAGATGAGACTAGCCTTACAGAGCGCCGCAACAACAATACTGGTTGTTGCGGCTTACTTGTCTGCTGACTTGGAATTTCCCATCTGATTACTCCACGCTTACGAATATGAATTGCTACATTTTATCCGATTATCTTTTGCTTCGCAATGCGGCATGGGCGCACTCAGCGTTCCAGCCCCCTCTGCCGCCCTAACTGCCACGACACCGACCCGCCCTGCACGATGCCCATAACCTCGCGGCCGAGTTGGCGGTCGATGATCGGCCGCCACGGGACAAGGGTGAACTCATGGGATTTCTCGACCACGGCGAACTTGCCGCTCGATAGATGCACGGTTCCGGTAAACTTGCCGCTGACGCTCTCGCCGTCCGTGGCGGCGCGGAACGGCAGGCCCTTACTCAAAGCCATATCCGATCCGACGCCGGCTACCTCGCGCTCCCGCAGGATGGCGAGAAGGTTGCGCCGGTAGAAGACGCGGCTGTCCCGGCTGCGGGTGGCGTCGCCCTGTTCGATATGGTGCTCGCGGCGCTGGTCCATGGCTTCGCGGACTTGTTGCCCGAAGCCGGTTGGCGCAAGGTCGGCCGTCTCGCCGTGGATCAGCCGCCGGTCCAGCCAGGTCGCGCCGTCCGATCCGATCTGTTTGTTCAGATCGACCGGGGAAAGGACGCGAACGCTGGCCTGACTGTCTCGGCCGGCGTCATGGGCGGCGGCACGGCTGACCAGATCATCGGGGATGCGCCATTGGTCGGCGTCGATCCGCTCGACGATACCGGCCCGGCGTAGCGCCTCCAGCCGGCGCACATGGGCATCGACATAGCCCTCATAGTCGCCGCCTGGAACGCGGCACGTATAGGAAGAATAAACGGCACTGTTGCAAAGTTAGCGATGAGGCAGCCTTTTGTCTTATTCAAAGGCCTTACATTTCAAAAACTCTGCTTACC
>NZ_JAPDBE010000080.1:0-4260 GCF_027705025.1 Aeromonas sp. D3
ATTGAACTGTCAGGAGCTGGCTGCACAACAGCCATTACGCCCAATCAACTGGTGCAGTCGTCTTCTGAAAATGACATTTGGTATCTCTCATAAACGGATGTTTTTGAGAGAACTATCTTCGGCCTTCACACGCACGAAAGGCGGCGAAGCTCCGCCGTTAATCCGTCCGCCGGAGATCTCGCCCAGGCAGGCTGAAGGCCGAGCAAGCCTGACAGGCCCGAAAAGCCCGGCACGGGCGTCGGCGGCGATGACGGCGGCGGCATTATCCAGGGTTGATGATGGAAGTGGAGGATATCGACAACCTCTCGCGCAACCAAGACATCGCGGTCGGACTGCAAGTGATCTTGAAGCCACGGGCCCGTCCCACCCCGACATGGACCTCGATGCCCGAACGGACGTTAGATTTCGAGTTCTAGGCGTTCTGCGATGAAGGTTGGATCCCAGCCGGGATTGAAAGTGTCGACGTGGGTGAATCCGAGCCGCTCGTATAGGCCACGCAGGTTCGGGTGGCAGTCGAGCCGCAGCTTGGCGCACCCCTGCGTTCGCGCGGCATGGCGGCAAGCCTCGATCAGCGCGGAGCTGACACCCCGGCCCGCATGTGTCCGTCGCACCGCGAGCTTGTGCAGATATGCGGCCTCCCCCTTGAGGGCGTCGGGCCAGAACTCGGGATCCTCGGCCGACAAGGTGCAACAGCCGACGATGCCGTCGCTGCAACTCGCGACTAGGAGCTCGGATCTCAGGACGAAGGTCTCCGCGAATGTCCGGTCGATCCGCGCGACGTCCCAGGCGGGCGTTCCCTTGGCGGACATCCACGCCGCAGCGTCGTGCATCAGCCGCACAACCTCGTCGATATCACCCGAGCAGGCGACCCGAACGTTCGGAGGCTCCTCGCTGTCCATTCGCTCCCCTGGCGCGGTATGAACCGCCGCCTCATAGTGCAGTTTGATCCTGACGAGCCCAGCATGTCTGCGCCCACCTTCGCGGAACCTGACCAGGGTCCGCTAGCGGGCGGCCGGAAGGTGAATGCTAGGCATGATCTAACCCTCGGTCTCTGGCGTCGCGACTGCGAAATTTCGCGAGGGTTTCCGAGAAGGTGATTGCGCTTCGCAGATCTCCAGGCGCGTGGGTGCGGACGTAGTCAGCGCCATTGCCGATCGCGTGAAGTTCCGCCGCAAGGCTCGCTGGACCCAGATCCTTTACAGGAAGGCCAACGGTGGCGCCCAAGAAGGATTTCCGCGACACCGAGACCAATAGCGGAAGCCCCAACGCCGACTTCAGCTTTTGAAGGTTCGACAGCACGTGCAGCGATGTTTCCGGTGCGGGGCTCAAGAAAAATCCCATCCCCGGATCGAGGATGAGCCGGTCGGCAGCGACCCCGCTCCGTCGCAAGGCGGAAACCCGCGCCTCGAAGAACCGCACAATCTCGTCGAGCGCGTCTTCGGGTCGAAGGTGACCGGTGCGGGTGGCGATGCCATCCCGCTGCGCTGAGTGCATAACCACCAGCCTGCAGTCCGCCTCAGCAATATCGGGATAGAGCGCAGGGTCAGGAAATCCTTGGATATCGTTCAGGTAGCCCACGCCGCGCTTGAGCGCATAGCGCTGGGTTTCCGGTTGGAAGCTGTCGATTGAAACACGGTGCATCTGATCGGACAGGGCGTCTAAGAGCGGCGCAATACGTCTGATCTCATCGGCCGGCGATACAGGCCTCGCGTCCGGATGGCTGGCGGCCGGTCCGACATCCACGACGTCTGATCCGACTCGCAGCATTTCGATCGCCGCGGTGACAGCGCCGGCGGGGTCTAGCCGCCGGCTCTCATCGAAGAAGGAGTCCTCGGTGAGATTCAGAATGCCGAACACCGTCACCATGGCGTCGGCCTCCGCAGCGACTTCCACGATGGGGATCGGGCGAGCAAAAAGGCAGCAATTATGAGCCCCATACCTACAAAGCCCCACGCATCAAGCTTTTGCCCATGAAGCAACCAGGCAATGGCTGTAATTATGACGACGCCGAGTCCCGACCAGACTGCATAAGCAACACCGACAGGGATGGATTTCAGAACCAGAGAAAGAAAATAAAATGCGATGCCATAACCGATTATGACAACGGCGGAAGGGGCAAGCTTAGTAAAGCCCTCGCTAGATTTTAATGCGGATGTTGCGATTACTTCGCCAACTATTGCGATAACAAGAAAAAGCCAGCCTTTCATGATATATCTCCCAATTTGTGTAGGGCTTATTATGCACGCTTAAAAATAATAAAAGCAGACTTGACCTGATAGTTTGGCTGTGAGCAATTATGTGCTTAGTGCATCTAACGCCTGAAATAAGCCGTGCCGCGAAGCGGCATCGGCTTGATTGAATTGTTAGACGGCAAACTCGAGCCAATACTTGTGCAGGCCAACAATATTAGACGAGCACAGCATGGGCATTGCCGCTTTGATCTTCTCCAGTGACCAATTCCACCACTCCATCTCCAGAAGCAATGAAATTTCCTCATCGGTGAAGCGTTTCTTAATCTTCTTAGCGGGATTGCCGCCAACGATAGCGTAAGGCTCCACATCTTTTGTCACCAACGAGCGGCTGCCTATCACCGCACCGTGCCCGATCTTGATTCCGGGCATGACCATTGCCTCAGAGCCGATCCAAACGTCATTGCCAATGACAGTATTACCTGCTTTTTGGAAGGCATCGAGTGCGCTTGAGAATGCAGGTTCTTCCTGCATATAAAAGAACGGGAAAGATGATGCCCAGTCGTACCGATGCCCCTGATTGCCAGCCATGATAAAGGAAGCCCCACTCCCGATAGAGCAGAAACTACCGATGATCAACTTATCAACGTCATCACGGTCCGGAAACAGATACCGTGCGCAGTCATCGAATGAGTGCCCATGATAGTAGCCAGAGTAATAGCTGTACCGCCCAACTTTGATATTGGGGTTCTTCACTTGCTCAGAAAGCAGCTTGCCTTTGAAGGGGCTATCAAAGTAGTTGGTCATAAGAGATCCCGCGGTCTGTGACTTTGCCGTCTAACGTTTGAAATAAGGGGCGCCGAGCGCCAGCGAGGGGAGCCAAAAGCTTGCTTTTGGCCGTCCCGACTTGATTGAAGGGTTGGGCGATTTTGCCATTAGATTTTTTATAAATTTAGTGTGTTTAGAATGGTGATCGCATTTTTCTTGGCTTTTATGCTTGATGTTAAATTCGACCCCAAGTTTCCTGTAAGTGCGGACACAAAAACATATTTATGTCCTGATTTGCTTATAATAAACCCTTCAAACCATCCGTTTTGTAAGGTTCTATTTGCTGTGAATCCTGCACCAGTTTTCCCATACAGTTTTGTACTATTATCCAGATCTTGTAGATACATGTTCTCTATGGTGTTTTCTATGGCTGAGTTTTTAACTGGGAGATTGTGATTAATAATTTTACGCAGGAATTGAATTTGTTCTTCTGGTGAAATTTTTAAGCTACTTTCGAGCCATGCTTCTGTTAATCCGTTGTTTCTTTCTTTATCTCCAGAGAAGTCTTGATTTCCATAATCAAAATCTTTGAGATAATTCTTGATTTTATTTAATCCAATTTTTTGGGTTATTTCTTGCGAAACCCAAACAACAGAAAATTGCATCCACGTCTTTGGTGTATGATTGCTGTTCCAGATCTCCATTCCTTTGGGGGTTTTATCCCATTTGAATATGGTTTTCTGATCTATTATTTCCGCATCAAATGCCATAAGTGATAATGCGATCTTGAAAGTTGAATCTGGTGCCATTTGCGTTGCACACTTTGCTTTATTGAATTGAGCAATTTCAGCGTTTGTGGATGCATCGTAAAGTAAAAAACAACCTTCAGTTCCTTCAAATAATGGAGATGCAACAGTAGAGATATCTGTTGATGCACTGGCGCTGCTGTAGATAATATTTGCAATTATTAAAAAAATAGCGAAGTTGATATGTATTGTGTTTTTCATAATAAGTATTGGTTTGGTAAAGGGCTTAATTTTAACGGCTAACAATTAATGAGGCTCCGGGTTCGCCCAACGTTTGACATGAGGGGCGGCCAAGGGCGCCAGCCCTTGGACGTCCCCCTCGATGGAAGGGTTAGGCATCACTGCGTGTTCGCTCGAATGCCTGGCGTGTTTGAACCATGTACACGGCTGGACCATATGGGGTGGTTACGGTACCTTGCCTCTCAAACCCCGCTTTCTCGTAGCATCGGATCGCTCGCAAGTTGCTCGGCGACGGGTCCGTTTGGATCTTGGTGACC
>NZ_JAPDBE010000081.1:0-4210 GCF_027705025.1 Aeromonas sp. D3
TTGGAGCGGGAAACGAGACTCGAACTCGCGACCCCGACCTTGGCAAGGTCGTGCTCTACCAACTGAGCTATTCCCGCCTGACTGCCGTGTGCCAGTTACCTGACAACGAGGCGCATTATACGTACCCCGAGCGCGGGCACAACCCTTTTTTCGCACTTTTAGCCCTTGCCCGTACTGTTTGCTCAGGGTTTAGACGGCTTGACCAAAAAAACCACATCAGGCTGTGACCCCACAGGCGAATTTAAGATAAAGTCATTGAAATGATTAGTCTTTAGTCAGAGACTTGTGCCGCTTAGTAACTGGATTCTCAATTGAAAATCACACGATGAAATGGATCTTCAAGCCTCGTGGGCTCAGGCCGCAGCTAATGCTGGCTTTTTTCATGTTGGGTCTGGTGCCCTTCCTGGTCGTCACCCTGTTCTTCCTCTACAGCCACGGCAAAGATCTCACCACCCAGACGTCCAACCACCTGGTTTCCGTTCGCAACATCAAGAAGAGCCAGCTGGAGGATTACTTCGGCAACCTCAAAGAACAGATCATCAACTTCTCCCAGCAGGATTTTGCCGGCAACAGTATCGGTCGCTTCTACGGCTTTACCGGTGCGTTCGAGAAGCTCGGCACCACGCCGCAGGAGGCCCGCGCACGCGCCCAGGCACGCTACGTTCCCGGCTCCTGGGACAAGCTGCAAAAACCCGAGCCCAAAGTCGAGATCGAACCGGCCATCAGTGCCCTGATCCTGGCAGACGAGATGTATGGCCGGGTGCACCAGCGCTTTCATCGCGGCTATGCCGACATGGTGCGCAAATCCAATTACAGCGACATCTTCCTCATCGATCTCAACGGCGACGTTGTCTATTCAGTCACCAAGCGCCCCAACTTTGCCACCAACCTGCTCTCCGGACCCTATCAGGCCAGCGGCCTTGGCAGCACCTTCGCCAAGATCAAGCGCCGCCTCGACGGCGGCCAGAAACCGCAGCAGATCTTCGAATTCACCGACTTTGGCCGCAACGAGCTGACCGGTCAGGTGGTCGCCTACATGGCTGCCCCCGTCATGCAGTACGACTATGTGCGCGGCGTGGTGATCTTCGAACTGCTGCCGGACAAGCTCAACCAGATCATGGCCGAGCGGGAGGGGCTGGGAGAAACTGGCGAGACCATCCTCATAGGGCCGGACAAGCGGATGCGTGCCAATGCCTGGCTGGCGCCGGAATTCAGTGTCGAGAACAGCTTCAGCCCCAATTTCAGGCCCTTGCAGACCCCATTGGTGGTCAAGGCCCTCTCCGGTGAACAGGGTGTCGGGCTGTTTCGCTCCTATCACGATGACGATGTGCTGGCCGCTTATACCCAGGTGAAGGTGTTCGACACCGAGTGGGCCTTCATCGCCGAGATCTCCACCAGCGAGGCCTATCGCCCCATCCGTCAGCTGGAAACGCTGGTGATCCTGCTGGGAGCCGGATCCTTGCTGCTGCTGATCCTGTTTTCCCGCTGGCTCTCCCACTCCATCACGGCCCCGTTGCGATCCCTCACCGCCGCCGCCGAGCAGGTGGCCGATGGCGCCCTGGATCACCCCATCACAATCCCTCGCACCGACGATGACATAGACAGGCTGGCTCAGGCGTTTCGCCACATGCAGCGCTCGGTGAAAGACAAGATTGAGCTTATCGAGCGCCAGACCCAGGAGCTGCAACAGCAGGTCAAACTGACCCACAAGCAGAACCTCAGTCTGCAACAGGCGGACAAGCTCAAAGATGAGCTGCTGGCCAACACCTCCCACGAGCTGCGCACTCCCATCCATGGCATCAAGGGGATGGCGGAGTCCATGCTCGCCAGCCAGCAGGACTTGACCGAGGGGCAGCAAAATCAGCTCGGCCTCATCATCAAGAGCGCCGACGGTCTGGCCCGGCTGGTGGACGACCTGCTCGACTACCATCAGATGCGCTACGGCCAGCTGGAGATCCATCCCCAGCCCGTCGCCTCCAAGGGGGTCATACGGCTGGTGCTGGATCTCTGTCAGCACCTGGTGCAGGCCAAGCCCCTCACCCTGGTGGACATAAGCCCGGCTGAACTGCCGCCGGTACTGGCCGACGAGCAGCGCCTCGAACAGGTGCTCTACAACCTGGTGGGCAACGCCATCAAGTACACGCCCCAGGGCAAGGTCGTGCTGAGCGCACTGGTGGAGGGCAACTTCCTGCGCATCAAGGTGACCGACACCGGCATCGGGATTGCCAAAGAGCATCTGGAGCACATCTTCGAACCACTAGTTCAGATGAGCCCCGAGGTGAGCAAGCAGGGGGCCGGCCTCGGCCTCTCCATCACCCGCCAGCTGGTACACCTGATGGGAGGCGAGCTCTTCGTGGAGAGCGAGCCGAGCGTCGGTTCAACCTTCGCCTTCACCCTGCCGCTCGCCAGCGGCAAGGCGGGCAACCTGACCCTGGACAGCCGCCAGATTGAACACCAGCTGGTGCGCCAGCAGCCGCTCATCTTGCCGGACTGGGAGAGCGATGATCTGCCGCCTCCGCCCCATGATGCGCCTCTCATACTGGTGGTGGATGACGAGCCCATCAATCTGCATATCCTGCGCCATCTGCTGCAACCCTGCGGTTACCGCATCCTGCCCAGCAGCGATGGCCACGACGCCCTGGCCAAGCTGGCCCAGGAGCCGGTCGACCTGATCCTGCTCGATGTCATGATGCCGACCCTCTCGGGTTTTGATGTCTGCCGCCGCCTGCGCGAGCAGCACCCGAAAGACAAGCTGCCGGTGCTGCTGCTCACCGCCCTCAACCAGCCAAAGGATATAGAAGAGGGATTCAACGCCGGGGCCAACGATTACCTGGTCAAACCTTTCTGCAAGGAGGAGCTGTTTGCCCGGGTCAGGGCCCTGCTGGAAGCGAGTGCGGGCCGCGCCTCCCTGGTGGAGAACCGCCTGCTCAAGCAGGAGATAGAGCATCGCCTCACCCTGCAGGAGCAACTGCATCAGGATCAGGAGCGGCTGCTGGCACTGCTTGGGGAAGGGGCCGATCCCATTGTCTTCATCGATGAGCAGGGCACTGTGCTGTTTGCCTCCCGGGTGCTGGCCCGCTTGCTGGGTCAGGAGCCGGAAGCCATGGAGGGCCAGCCTCTGGATGAGTGGCTGGCCCTCCCGCTGGCAACCCAGTGGCCCGACCTGAAGGCGCAGCAGGAACAGCGACTGGCGTTTCTGGTGGCAGGCCAGCAGGACGAGCTCAATGCCCGCGCCTTCTCCATCAGCCTGGGGGGGCAGGCCGCCTTCGCCCTCACCCTCAGCACTGAGCTGCGCCAGGACGAGAACCGGGTGATGGCTCTGGAAAACGCCCTCAAGAGCCTGTCACGTCAGGCCATCATAGAGGATGGTCAGCTGCTGGGTGAACTGAGCCGGTTGGGGGGAGAGTTCCGATCGCTCGCCGACGATCTCATTCGCCAGCAGGATGACGAACCCCTGCGCCGGGCCCTGGTGGACACCATGCGTCTCACCCTGGATGCCTGGCAGCAGAGCACCGGCAAGGGCAAGATAGTGCTGGCGGAGAAGAGCAAGCTTTGGCGCGTCTACATGGACAGATCCAGCCCCCAGACCCGTACCCTCGATAAATACCTGAGCCTGGATACTCTGCCCAAGGCACCGCGCTGGAAGACGGTCGTCGCCACCGCCGAGTATGTGCTGGCCCACAGTCCGCTGAGCGATCCCCTGCGCCAGCAGTTGCACCACAGCGCCCAGACCCTGCGTCAACTCGCCAACCGCAAATCCTGATCCCCCCCGAACTGCGCCCTGGCTCACACTTGCCGGGGCGGTTTTTTTTTGTGCAGAATTAAGCGGGTAAAACGCGTCAAAACAAGAGCCGATCCAATTCACACAATTGTCATGAATGGCCTGAAGACAGGGACTTATTACGCCAAAGCAAATAACATAACCATATGATTTAAAATGGGTTAAAAACCATTTTGACGATATTGACGTCGGGGCTGTGATTTTTACGATATCGACGAACGGAACAGTTGTTGTTTTCCTGTTAACTCTGCTTTGCTAGGGACGTTGGAAAACAGAACGACAAAGGTTAGACACCTGACCAACACAGAGGGCCGACCTCCCCAGCATGCGAAGTCGGTGCTCACACAAAACAAGGGAAGGTGCGAACAAGTCCCTGATATGAGATCATGTTTGTCATCTGGAGCCATGGAACAGGGTTCATCATGAGTC
>NZ_JAPDBE010000082.1:0-3560 GCF_027705025.1 Aeromonas sp. D3
TCATGATGAACCCTGTTCCATGGCTCCAGATGACAAACATGATCTCATATCAGGGACTTGTTCGCACCTTCCTTAGACCAGTGATACCGATACAAGCCAAAAGGAAGGGTGTCAACTTCATATCCATGTCTTCAGTTATCCCGATAGAAAATTGAATTTATGATGCAAAAACCGCATTAACTCATTGTTTATAAATGGAATAACACAATGAGGCTGTTTATTGTACTCATATGGGTGTTTTTTGATGTGTTCATATTCACAAATGCCTGGATTGTTTCCAGTGCGCTTGGCTGCATTCGGAATACAGTGCGGCCATGCCGCCAAAATTAGTGGACAACGAGGTGCTGATCTCAATCACCACAGTTTCCAACCGGATTCACACTGATCGCAATAGCCGTGCACTGGTCACATGCTCCGTTACTCCCTACAGAAGCGCACGTGCTTTCCGTTAGTCGCGGTACGTTCATCCCGCGACTGTTGTTGTTCGGGCGCAAAGTGAGATACCAAAAAACTCGTTTCTGATTACGTACATTCCAACCCGTTTGATTGTTATTGCCTATCATGCGCCCAGAGTAGGGAGTAACGGGGAATGGGCTATTTGTGACCAGAAAATTTGTCAATGCGATCAAATTAGTACGGCATCTACTGTGTGAACACTGTGGTACAACGGTGGTAACAGTGTGGCAGGTTTGTGGTCATAGAGTGTTGGGATTGTGGCAAGGATGGTGGTGATAATGTGGTTACAGGTTGGCTGCATTGTGGCAGCAGTGTGGCATTGTGCTCTCGTCAATTCCGAAAACAAGCTGCGGAATTAATCCCTTTCAGGTGCCATACCCTTAATGGCAGAGCGGCACGCGTCACTATCAGGGCGTTTGACATTGCATCCGGAACCTATTTTGCGCACAATGCGCATAAAATATGCTTCTTTGTTAATGTAACACGCTAATAGTGGCAAAAATGGCTATCTTCACCAATCATCTATAGCGAACCAATCTCATCGCTGCGCACGCAGCAGATATTGGTGCTGATGCATATCGCCCCTTGTCACCATGATGCAGTTGAAATTAATTCATGCTGATAACGCTGAAATATTTCCCGACAGGATAGAGAAAAAAATGACGCGATTGATAACGATGCTGGCGCTGGTGTTTGTCGCATCCGTTGCCTCGGCCACCCCCCTGAAACTGCCCTATTTGCCCAATCCGGAGGAAAATTACGAACTGGGCCTGCTCAAACTCGCACTCTCCTATAGCGAGGAGCCCTACCAGTTCAGCTTTGCCGCCGAGGAGCAGAACGACGAGAGCCGTATCGCCGAGATTGAGCGCGGCGGCCTGGATCTGTTCTGGGCGGCGACCAACCAGGATCTGGAGCGCCGTCTCTTGCCGGTGCGCATCCCCTTGTACAAGGGGCTGCTGGGCCACCGCCTGCTGGTGATCCGCCAGCAGGATGCGGCCCGCTTTGCCCCGATCCGCACCCTGGAGGAGCTGGCCAGACTCAAGGCCGGTCAAGGCCGCTTCTGGACCGACACCCGCATCCTCAGGGAGGCCGGGCTCAATGTGGTGACGGCGGTCAAGACCGCCAGCCTCTACCCCATGCTGGATGGCGGCCGCTTTGACTACTATCCGCGCGGCGCCGGCGAGGCATTGCGCGAGCTTGACGAGCAGCGAGGCTTCCCCCTGATGGTGGAACCTCACCTGCTGCTGATCTACAAGATGCCGCTCTACTTCTTTGTCAGCCAGCACAATGCTCAGCTGGCGCAGCGCATCGAGCAGGGGCTGGAGCAGGCCATCGCCGATGGCAGCTTCGATCGCTACTTTTATGCCCATCCTGCCATCAAGGCGGTGCTGCAAGGTTCCAACATGAAACAGCGCACCGCCATCTATCTGGATAACCCGGATCTGCCGGCAAGCACGCCGCTGCAGCGCGCCGAACTCTGGTTTGATTACACCCGTGAGGTAACTGAGTAATGCCAAAAACTCTTAATAGCAAGATCGTCTGCCTGCTGCTGGTGGCGGGCCTGCTGGGCACCCTGCTGGGCCTGACCGGTGGGCGTTGGGTGCTGGCGCGCCATCTACAGGCAGAATTTTCTGCCCAGACCGCCGCACTGGGCGAGTTGGCCCAGGTGGCACTGGATGAGCCTGTTTTTACCTATGACTATGAACAGGGCAAGAAGCTGGCCGAGGCACTGGTAAGCCAGCCGCAGATCGCCAGCATCCGCATCACAGACCACAGGGGCAAGTTGCTGGCCGAGGCGCAGCGCCCCGCCACCGGCGACTTGCTGGCGGCCCAGGCCGATATCCACCATGGCGAGGACGTCACGGGGCGGATGGAAATCCAGTACGACACAGGCCCGGTTGCCGCCAGCCTGGGGGCCCTGATGCAGGTGCTGATCGGCCTGATAGTGCTGCTGCTGGCCGGTATCTCGGCGCTGATTTTCATCGCCATGAAGCGCATCGTGGTCACACCGCTCAATGCCGTGACCCGCTTGCTGGAGCAGATGGCCAGTGGCCGTGGCGACCTGACCCAGCGTCTGCCCACCGGGCGTGACGACGAGCTGGGCCGTCTGGCCAAGGCATTCAATGCGGTGATGGTGACCCTGGCCGAGCTGGTTTCCGGGCTGACCCAGATCGGGCGCCAGGTCAACAGCTCCACCGACCGACTGGAGCAGGTGGCCGCCCAGACCCACGAGCATATCGAGCAGCAACAGCAGGAGATCGAACAGGTCGCCACGGCGCTGCACGAGATGTCGATGACCGCCAACGAGGTGGCCCAGCATGCCGAAACCACGGCCGAGGCCACCCACGAAGCGAATCGCTTTGCCAGCGAGGGCTATGCCCGAGTCCAGGAAAACTTCTCACTGATCGCCGCGCTGCGCACCGACATGGATGGTTCCGCCAGCCAGTTGCAGACGCTGCGCGAGACCTCCGCCGAAATCGGCAACATAGTGGTGGTGATCCAGAGCATCGCCGAGCAGACCAACCTGCTGGCACTCAATGCCGCCATCGAGGCGGCGCGGGCCGGTGAGCAGGGCCGCGGCTTTGCGGTGGTAGCAGACGAGGTGCGGTCGCTGGCCAGCAAGACCCAGCAGAGCACCAAGGAGATAGAGGTGATCATCCATCAGCTGCAACAGGCCTCCGATGTCGCCTACGACGGCATGCAGAAGAACCAGCAGGCGGTGCAGCACGCAAATGACATCGCCGCCTCGCTGCAGGAGGTGCTGCAGGGCATCGAATCACGCATCGGCAGTGTCAATGCCATGAATGCCCAGGTGGCGACCGCCGCCCATGAGCAGAGCTCGGTAGCTGAAGAGATCAGCCGCAACGTGGAGTCGGTCAAGGGGCTGTCGGTGCGCCTGGGCGAACTGGGGCAGGGCGTGACCGAACAGGCGCAGCAGGTTCGCCGTCAGAACCAGACCCTCAACGGTGAATTGGCCCAGTTCACACTGTAATTTGCCCCGCTAACGGCGCCCGGCCTGGGCGCCGTTTTTCTAGGGAAGGTGCGAATAAGCGGGGAAATTCTTCTCGGCTGACTCAGTCATTTCATTTCTTCATGTTTGAGCC
>NZ_JAPDBE010000083.1:0-3452 GCF_027705025.1 Aeromonas sp. D3
CTCATGATGAACCCTGTTCCATGGCTCCAGATGACAAACATGATCTCATATCAGGGACTTGTTCGCACCTTCCCTTGACAAGCAGGCCGATGCCTATATTGGCAACCTGCATGTTGCCAATCAATTTATTGCCCGGCACCCCGAATTGGCAGTGGTGGCCCAGTCCCCTTTGCTGATGGAGAGCTTGCATCTGGGGATCAGCAAGCGGAAACCCAGGCTGGGGGTCCGCTTTGACACTGCTATTCAGGCATTGAGTGTGGAAGATCGCAGTGTTCTGGAGCAGCGCTGGTTGGGGGATAACAGCCTGAGTTTCTTGGGGCATAGCGCTTTTTTGCTGCGGCCCGATGAGCGTGAGTGGCTTTCTCGACTTCCTCCGTTGCAATTAGGTTTTATTCAGGGCTGGGAGCCTTTTTCTTACACGGATAACAGTGGCAAGGTGAGCGGTCTTATCGGTGACTATCTTGCGCTGTTCAAGGAGAAGCTGGGTCTAGCCTATCGCTACCGCACTGATCAACGTTGGCCCGAGCTGCTGCAGGCATTGCTGCATCAGGAGGTGGACTTGACCATTATTCCAACCCGTATCAGCCAACGCATGGTTGGTTGGGAAATAAGTCAGCCCATTACCGCCTTCCCAGTGATCATCGCCATGGCCCGTGGCAACAGTACAGTGGGCGGCCTTGCCGAACTGGCCGGCAAGCATCTTATCGTGACCGACAGCATGCTCGTTGCCGAGCTAAAGAATCGCATTCCCGATATCAGGGTTAGCCTAGTCTCGGGCCCTGAAGCCGGTCTGGCCATGGTAGCCGCAGGGTCAGGGGATGCTTATATAGGCAATCTGGTGGTAGTGTCGCGCCTTATCAATAAGCAGTTCGACGATAGCCTGCATATAGTGGCGCCCACCCCCTTCAAGGATGAACTGGCTGTTGCAGTGCGTGACACCTATGCTCCCCTGCTGCCGCTGATCAATCGGGTCCTTGTCAGCATGAGCGACAAGGAGAAGCAGCAGATCCGCAATACTTGGCTGGCGGTGAACTACAGCGAAGGGATCCCGTGGCAAAAGCTGATACAAACCCTGATCCCCGTTGGCACGGGTGTCACCTTGTTTATTCTCGCACTCTCCATCGCCTACTGGCGTTTGCGCCAGGAGATCCTGCACCGCCGTCAGGTGGAGGAGGCTCTGGCGCGAGCCAAGGAGTGTGCCGAGCATGCGGCCAGCAAGAAGGCTGAATTTTTGGCCACCATGAGCCATGAGATCCGTACCCCCATGAACAGCATCGTCGGCATGGCGGAGCAGCTAAGTTTTACGTCGCTCGACCTGGAGCAGCGGCAGATGGTTGCCATCATCAACCAGGGGGCCGAGGGACTGTTGCAACTGATCGGCAATGTGCTGGATTACTCCAAGCTGGATGTGGGCAAGATGGCGCTGGCGCCGAGCTCTTTTTTGCTGCGCGAACTCATCGACAGCGTGTTGACCATGATCAGCAGCGAGGTACAGCGTAAGGGGCTGCAGTGTTACCTGCGTGTCGATGATGAGGTGGGCGCCCGCTTCACTGGGGATGTGCTGCGACTCAAGCAGGTGTTGTTCAACCTGGTCAGCAATGCCATCAAGTTCACCGAGCGCGGCTTTATAGAACTTTCCATCAAGCTGGAGGCGCAAACAGACGGGGAGCAGCGGTTGCTGATCGGGGTGCAGGATACTGGCATCGGCATGAGTACCGAGGCGCAGGCCCGTATCTTCAATGCCTTTGAGCAGGCAGATGGCGCCACCACCCGCAGTTATGGCGGGACCGGGCTTGGTCTTAGCATCAGTCATACCCTGGCCGAATTGATGGGGGGAGAACTCAGGCTGGAAAGCGCGCCCGGGCTTGGGACTTTCATCGGGCTCTCGATCACGTTACCTCTTGAGCTGCGCCGTGAATATGACTCCACCCTCATGGGGTTGCGTGCCTTTATGGCACTGGAGGATGGCAAGCTGCGCCATACCTTGCGCCTGCACCTGCTGTCGTTGGGCGTGCAGACAAGCGATGAACGGCAGGGGGCCGACTTGCTATTTGTCGATGGGGCGGATCACCCGGAGCCCTGTATCTCTGTTGCCCCACTGGGCAATGCGCTGGGTTATCAGTTGCGTGAAGGGCGTTACTGGCTCAACAGCAATCCCTTGACCTGGCAGGCGGTGCGGGAGGTGTGCTATCGCCAGCTGGGCCAGGGTGAGCAACTGCTGCCCGACCCTATTCCCGTGGCGCCAACTTCCCGGCCTTTGCCATACCGGCTGCTGGTGGTCGAGGATCATCATCTTAATCAGGTATTGGTGCAGCGCCAGCTCAAGCAGCTCAATCTGGTGTGCGATCTGGCTGAGAATGGCCAGCAGGCGCTCGCCATGCTGGCACAGCACAGTTACGACCTGATCCTGTGTGATTGCCAGATGCCGGTGATGGATGGCTACGACTTTACCCGCCAGGTGCGCACTGTTGAGGGACTGGCGCGGCTCCCCATCATCGCCATGACGGCCAATGTGATGCCGGAACAGGCGCAGCGCTGCCTGGCGGCAGGCATGAATGATGTGCTGGGCAAACCCGTGCTGTTGGATGGGCTTCGCCAGATATTGATGAAGTGGCGCATATTGCCCGCCCCCAAACGGCTTGACGTGACATCCTTGCAGACGTTTTTCGGCGTTGGGGAGCCTTTTGAGCAGATGATGACGCTGTTTCGTCAGGAGCTGGAACAATCCCTTGCTTTGGTACATGACGACGACAAGGGGCTGGCTAACTGGGTGCACCGTCAGGCCGGCACCATCTCCATGATGATGGTAGATGACTTGGCGCAGCAGGCCTGGCATCTGGAGGAGAAGATCCGCAAGGAGGGGGCCGAGCTGTGTGGGGCCGAATTGGCCGGATTCAGAGCTGTGTTGCAGCAGATAGTCGATGAGTTGACTCTGCTGCTTGCCAGTCCCCGGGAAGAGGGATCAGGAAGAGACTGAGCTGAGATAGGAGAACCGGGGCTCACGGATGACATCCGGATGCACGGCTTGCGCCAGCCACGACCAGTCAAGCAGGGGGGTATCCGCCTTGAAGCGCTGGTAGGCCTGACCCTTGGCTATGGTCAGGAACAGCGTGGTCGGCAGGCCGATGCGGTTGGTGTAGCGCACCATGACGTCGCCCTGATAGCTGACCAGCCGCTGTTGCAGCTGTGGCAAGGTCAAGCCGCTTGCTTGTCCTGTTTCATCCCAAATCTCAAACATGGCGCGCTATGTCCCTGAAAGGTATGAAGGCTACTGTTTCTAAAAGTAGCGGATGATGCAATTGTCAGATCTGACAGTGTCAAATGGATGCAATTTTAAAAAGCAAAAACCCGGCACCAGGCCGGGTCTTCTAAATGATGGTGGAGGGAGAAGGATTCGAACCTTCGAAGGCAGAGCCGTCAGATTTACAGTCTGATCCCTTTGGCCGCTCGGG
>NZ_JAPDBE010000084.1:0-3385 GCF_027705025.1 Aeromonas sp. D3
ACCATTTCGCAGCAGCCGCCTGATCGGCGCAGAGCGACAGCCTACCTCTGACTGCCGCCAATCTTTGCAACAGAGCCCGCCGTGCTAGTCTGCTCGGTGATGGTGGAGTGAAGCCAACCCGCAATCGGGTTATGAATCTGCATCGCGATTCGCAATCAGCTGTCTCTTGAGCATGTCGAACTCCTGCGATGTTATCTCGCCGTGCTCGTGCTGCTACACCAACTTGTCCAACTCATCCGCCACACCGCTCCCCACCACCTGCGATGGCCAGGTTGTTTGCTGGGCGCATTGGCGGAGTATCGTCTCGACCCGGGACACCCACACCGGCACAACCTTACGGGAGTGATTCACTGTCAAAGAATCGGCCCGGTGCTCTGACGCAAGTATCGGGATGGTCACCATTTGTAAGCCGTAGACCTGAGTGGTGATCAAGACTTCGATACCACCGACCGTACCGGTACTAATCGACGACGGTCGTGTTCGTCGCCTGCCGCAGGGACTCTGCACACCTCCGTTTACGCATGTGCCTGGAGGAGTTGGAAATCGTCGTGTTCGGGAAACATTAAACACAGGATGGCAGCGATCTGAGCCAGCACATGATCAGCTAGCTCACCATCCGGATCGACGGCCCACTGCATCGTCGCGCCAGCGATGACCGAGTGCAGGAGCAACTCAGCTGCCGCAGGAGCACCTGGGGGCAGTCGCTTGCGGATCCCCTCCACCACCGCGCGGTTCCGCTGGATCGCAAGCGTGCGTAGCTCCGGCACCTGGAGCTCGTACCAGGAGATGAGATAGTTCACCGAGAAGTCGTTGCGAGTGTTCATGCTCCGAACGAGCACCTGCAAAAATTCCCAGAGCCCTTGCGGCCCTGCGCCTATCGGTATCGCATTCAGGTAATGCCGCACCTGCTCGACGCCGCGCTCCATCATCCTCACCAGCAGCGTATCGCGGTTGGTGAAGCGCTGGATTAACGCTGCGCGGGAGAGCCCCACCTCCTTTGCTACTCCGCTGAGCGTGAACTCTATGGGACCGCAACGCTTCAGCACTACGGTGGCGGCCTCGAGTACCTCGTCATCGGACTTGAGCTTGGGGCGGGGCATCAGTGTTCACCTTCTGTATGGGTTGGGGCGGAGGCTGTGGCTGCCGCCGCCATTGTAGCAAATTGAAGACGGAGCGAGAGTAGAGCCACGAGCCCCGCAAACACGGCCGATACAACGAGGCCAGGGAGCGGACCAGCAAGGTCGACAAACGCGCCGGCCGCAAGCATAACCATGGGCGAGGCTGACAGCATCACCGCCGAGACCGTGCCGAGTACCCGGCCGAGAAGTTCTGGCGGCGTGCGGTTGTAGATGGCAGCGTTGAGAATGGGAGAGACTGAGCCGGTCAGCAGTCCCACGAGCGCGCCCAACAACATCAGCACCGGCACGCCTGGCAACTGTGAAAGCAGAAGCGAGCCCACCGCAGAGCCACAAAATGCCACCGCCAGCCAGTTCTGCGCTGATATCCGGGCGCCGACCGACGCATGAATGGCAATGCCAAGGAGACCACCAGCCCCCATCATTGAGGAGAACAGCCCGAGCTCTGCTACTTGGCGTCCTGCATCTACAAACAGCGCAGGCATGATGACGCTGCCGTTGGCGCCAACGATGCCCACGAAGATCATCACTATACCAAAGAGAGGGCGCAGCAGGGGTTCGCTCCAGAGAAAAGCGACGCCGGCGCGCATGGAGAGAGTCGCCGTCGTGGTCATCGTCCGAGCGGCACGCGCGGGAAGCACCCACGCGCCGAGCAGACCTGCAAGGACGGAGCAGAACGCCGTCAGCCCGAGCGTTGGCGCAGCGCCAAGCAGGCCGATTGCGGCCCCCCCAAGGGCCGGGCCACCTAGAATCGCGACGTTCCCGATCACCGCTTTCAGTGACGAGACGCGCTCAACGGAGAGCCCGGCGACGTGGCCGAGTTTGGGCAGCTCACTGTCCTGCGCGGCCATACCGGGTGCGTCGAACGCGGCACCGAGCACCACGCAAGCGATCAGCCCAGTGTTCGAGAGGGCGCCAACGGCATCGAGCAGTGGGATGCTCGCCATGGCCACGCCGCCCACCACACCCGAGATCAATGCGACGGGCGCGCGCCCGAACCGATCGACGAGGCCACCACCAACCCACGCGCCGATGATGGTCGCGATGACGCTGCTAGCGGCCGTGGCGCCCGCCCAGGCCGCGCTCTTTGTATGAGACAGGACGAACCATGGAAGCGCGAGGGCCGCCACCGCGTTGCCGATCCGGAAGAGAAAGGTCGCCGCGAACAGCGTCGCGAGCGGGCTATATCGACGTTCGCTCATTCCGCTGCGGCGAGCTGCGCCTTCGCCGCAGCGAGGTACTCTTCGTTACCCGAGTCGAGGGCGAAGAGTGCGTAGGTGACCGCCCCGAACGCAAGGCGCTCCGCGATGTGGTGGGCGAGCCGCGGCCACACCCGGCCACCGGCCGCTTCATACGTGAGGAGGAGCTTCGCGAGCCCCTCTTCACCAAAGACCATAAGGTGCGCGGCCATGTCGATGGCAGGGTCATCAACGCGGGCCTCGCTCCAGTCGATCATCCCGCTGACGCGCTCCGTGTTGTCGATGAGCACATGGCCCACGTAGAGATCGCCATGCACCACCACGGAGAAATCTGGCCACGACGAATCGTCGTCGAGCCAGCGCTGCCACCGGTGGAGGCGCTTGTCGTTCACCACGAACTCGCGTCGGACGCGGTCAACGTCGTCGGCCACCTTCTGACGGGCCTGCGTCGGTGTACGGATGAGCATCCCCGCATCCACGGCGGCGGAAATGGGGACGGCATGCAGGGCGGCGAGCGCGGTCGCGAAGCTCTCCGCGAAGACCTCCGAGTCCTGCGGCACGACCCAGTCGGGCGTGGACGAACCAGGCTGGATGACCATCGCAGTCGAGTCTTCGAGCATGGGATAGGCAACGAGCTCGGCGTTGGCCACGCGCCAGTCCGGCACCGCGAACGGCAGGCGATTCTTGAGCATTGCCAGCACCCGCGCCTCTGGTTCGACCTTCGCGCTTACCTCGGCTCGGCGCGGGATGCGCAGCACCCACCGACGTCCATCGTCGACGGTGGCGATCACGATCCTATAGTCGAGCCCAAGCTCATTGACAGTCAGCGGGCCATGGAGCTTGAGCCCATGTCGGGCTGCAAGTGCGTACAGTTGGGAGGTATCGGCGGTCGTGACTACGGTCATGATTCACTCCTGAGGGCTTGACGGGTTTAGCCACCTAAATGTAACAGTCACGTCGGTTATATTCAATCCGGCACTGTTGCAAAGTTAGCGATGAGGCAGCCTTTTGTCTTATTCAAAGGCCTTACATTTCAAAAACTCTGCTTAC
>NZ_JAPDBE010000085.1:0-3105 GCF_027705025.1 Aeromonas sp. D3
TAAATTTAATATCACTCGTTAAAATGCCAATAGGTGCTGCGCAGTTGATGTGTTTTGCATCTAAAAAAAAACCGCCCGAAGGCGGTAGTCAAAAATGACGATTACAAATATTTGATGATGATGCTCAACAGTGTGAGCAGTGCCACTAGGGCGTCGATAAAATCGACAGCTGCCATAAGGTCACTCCATTGTTGCGTAGAACACATAGAGGCCCGGCATTCTGCTATTGCGAGTAGCAGAGGTTGGGCCCCTTGCTACTGCTCGATGAACTAAGCATCGGGAGCATTTTCACATGGATGTGGGTGCTATACCAAATCTCTCAGCATAACGGCTGCACAAATGCTCATAAAACAACCAACTAAGGAGTGTTGACGCGATCCGCGTCCGCAGCGTACCCTCTTGCCCAGAAACGAAAAAACCGCCCTGGCAGGCGGTTTGTTCGAAGGTGTAGTCAGTTGGGGAACCGACTTCACCCGGTAACGGCTCCATAGCGGGAAGCAGCTACCTCAATACCATTCAAGTTTAGCGGCTTCACGCCGTGCCTTTCAAGCAAATTCCCGCAACTAGACCCGTTACCGAAGGCCACCACCTTTGGCGCTTAGTCGTACCCGCACGGATTGGAAGCATGTCGATGTTGCCGTGTTGGGGTGTGGTTGGTCGGGCAGAACGGGGAAATCTCACATACTGCCCAGCGTGCGATCGCGCACCACAGCCTCCCAGGGCTCGCAACTCTGGGGCACTTGCCACTAGAGCGTAACGGGGAGCCAACCACGGCCAGCTCTTAAAAAACGGCGCGGCAGTCCGGCCCACAGGCGGGGACTGAAGCAGGTGCAGTAGGACGAGGTGTGTCTCTGGAGCGCGTGAGAGGGAGCTGCCGCAAGCAGTCTCGATAGTCCAGAGCAAGGCGAGCTATCCAGTGTAACTACGTCATTTTTAACGTAGTTACACAGGAGGGCGAGCCTATCTTGAAGCGCAGCGAAAGATAGGCTCGCTGGTGTCTTTTGCCCTGTCTTTCAAACAAAAAAAAAAGCGCTGATCTTGGCGAGGTGGGTAACTGCGCCTGTCCGTCCACATGCCATTTGTTCGGCTTGTGGGCGGCAGCAGTTATCCACGGAGCGTGTTGTTTTTGAGGCTGTACGTTGCAAGAGAGCCCCATTGCCCTGGTCTTTCCGCTAGATCGAAAATCATTTTCCAAATTCGAAGAATCGAATTGCTAAATCGATGCTTTGGTGCCAAAATCAAATCGTTAGAATGATTGATCAAATTCGGAGATTGAAGCATGCAGGAAAAGGAAGCCAAGATGATCTTCGACCTGGGCGGGTTCAGTAAGGCCATGATCGCCCCAACCCCCATGGGGGCAGGGTTCCACCTCCACCTGGTGCGTTTCGGCAAAGGTGGTACAGAGGTCATCGAACGGCAGCGCGGAGGTTGGAGAGTTTTCTCCTCGATGGACGCTGCCGCGAATACTGCCAATGCCATTGGGTTCCGGCGTATCGAGATCGACCTGAGCAGTCGCTAAGGGCCAACAGACCCGCTTCGCGGGGGCCGATAGGAAAAGATAATGTGCTTTGCACAGCCCCACTTCGGTGGGTTTTTTTGTGCCCCGCAGGGGCACGGGGTCAAGGGGGGATCCCCCCTTGCTCACGTCCAGCCCCCTTGTAAGCGAAGCACAAGGGGGCTAGTGAGTGTCCTGCTTGTGTTACGCAAGCAGGACAGAGGGGGTATCATCTGCTCATGATTCGGTGTTGTGGAGGCAGCCCATGGCTAAAAAGTTTGTCATTATCCGGCACAAAAAGCTCAAGAGCATTGGGCACGTTGAGTCGGCAATCGCTCACAACGACCGGACATCCAAACCACCAAATGCAGACCCCAGCAAAACGTGGATGAATAAGGTTTTTGGGGAGGGTGTGCCTCAATTTACTCGAACGCTAGCCAAGGTGACTCGCAAAAGTACCGCCAGGGATCCTGTGCTTGCCCTGGAGTACATCGTGACTGCCAGTCCGGAATCCATGCAGGCTCCTGGATTTGACCAGGCAGGCTATTTCAGGGCAGCCAGGGAGTACCTGGATGAGCTGTTGGGAGCAGAAAATTTCGTGCATGGGGCTATCCACATGGATGAGTCCAACCCCCATATGCACCTGGTGTACGTGCCCCTGGTGCAGACACCAGCGAGCACCAGAAAGCGGTCTGTCGTGGTGGGTAAGGCCCCTGACGGCTCGCAGCTCCGAGAGGTAAGGGAGTTCAAGGTAGAGCCGGCCACCGTGCTTAACGGCAAACACTTTACGGGGCTGGAGGCCAGTCAGCGGCTTCAGACTGAGTTTGCCGAGCGGGTGGGGGTGCCGTTTGGCCTGATCCGCGGGGTGAGGAAGAGCGGCGCCCATCACACCGAGATCAAAGAGTTTTATGGGAGGTTGGAGGCGGTCAAAACTGAGTTGGCTGAGACTCGGGTCCAGCTGGAGGTGGCCAAAGCCGAGTTGAGCGATATGGCTCAGCAGCGCGATAGGCTGCGCCGCGAGCTCAGGGAGCTCCCAAAATTGGTTTTTGAGCGCGTGGGAGCCGTGATGGCGGCGATCAAGGGGATCCTTGATGCTGGTGAGTGGAACTATGAGGCTGACCTCATAAGGGGGCCGCTAGCGCGGCTGTTTTCGATGAAGGAAACACAGGTGGAGCCTGGGCGAGGGATGCTGTTGGATGGGATACGAACGCAGATGCAGCGGGCTCAGGATGAGGCTAGGGATAGAGGGGGGCCTGTTCCAAATTTTGGAGGCGAGGCCGAGTTGGCGGAAGTTGCAACGCGTAAGCTGAAGCCATGATCGTGTTAACGCTGTGTGTCGCAGTCGCTCTGCGGGGCGGAACATTAAGGGGGGTAAAAAGCAGATTTGCCTCCGCCGCGATGGTTGTGTAGCATTCGCGCCCTCATTTTTACCAGGGCTATTTTTGGCCTCAGTTGAGGCTGTTTTTGCATATTAACAGGATATTTTTTTAATATCACAAAGCGATGAGGCTCAAGTGGGGCTGTCAACTGTAGTAAATTTAATATCACTCGTTAAAATGCCAATAGGTGCTGCGCAGTTGATGTGTTTTGCATCTAAAAAAAAACCGCCC
>NZ_JAPDBE010000086.1:0-1434 GCF_027705025.1 Aeromonas sp. D3
AACGAGGCGAACCGGGAGAACTGAAACATCTAAGTACCCCGAGGAAAAGAAATCAACCGAGATTCCCTCAGTAGCGGCGAGCGAACGGGGATTAGCCCTTAAGTTTCTTGGAAGTTAGTGGAATGGTCCTGGAAAGGCCAGCGATACAGGGTGATAGCCCCGTACATGAAAACGACCTTGAAGTGAAATCGAGTAGGGCGGGACACGTGACATCCTGTCTGAATATGGGGGGACCATCCTCCAAGGCTAAATACTCCTGACTGACCGATAGTGAACCAGTACCGTGAGGGAAAGGCGAAAAGAACCCCTGTGAGGGGAGTGAAATAGAACCTGAAACCGTGTACGTACAAGCAGTGGGAGCCCTTCGGGGTGACTGCGTACCTTTTGTATAATGGGTCAGCGACTTACATTTTGTAGCGAGGTTAACCGTATAGGGGAGCCGTAGGGAAACCGAGTCTTAACTGGGCGTCTAGTTGCAAGGTGTAGACCCGAAACCGGGTGATCTAGCCATGGGCAGGTTGAAGGTTGAGTAACATCAACTGGAGGACCGAACCCACTAACGTTGCAAAGTTAGGGGATGACCTGTGGCTGGGGGTGAAAGGCCAATCAAACTCGGAGATAGCTGGTTCTCCCCGAAAGCTATTTAGGTAGCGCCTCGGACGAATACTACTGGGGGTAGAGCACTGTTTGGACTAGGGGGTCATCCCGACTTACCAACTCCATGCAAACTCCGAATACCAGTAAGTAATATCCGGGAGACACACGGCGGGTGCTAACGTCCGTCGTGAAGAGGGAAACAACCCAGACCGCCGGCTAAGGTCCCAAAGTTCTGGTTAAGTGGGAAACGATGTGGGAAGGCTCAGACAGCTAGGATGTTGGCTTAGAAGCAGCCATCATTTAAAGAAAGCGTAATAGCTCACTAGTCGAGTCGGCCTGCGCGGAAGATGTAACGGGGCTCAAACCAGGCACCGAAGCCGCGGATTCATACTTATGTATGAGTGGTAGGGGAGCGTTCTGTAAGTCTGCGAAGGTGTATCGAGAGGTATGCTGGAGATATCAGAAGTGCGAATGCTGACGTAAGTAACGATAAAGGGGGTGAAAAGCCTCCTCGCCGGAAGACCAAGGGTTCCTGTCCAACGTTAATCGGGGCAGGGTGAGTCGACCCCTAAGGTGAGGCCGAAAGGCGTAATCGATGGGAAGCAGGTTAATATTCCTGCACGACTTGTAATTGCGATGGGGGGACGGAGAAGGCTAGGTGGGCCAGGCGACGGTTGTCCTGGTGAAAGTGCGTAGGTGGTGTTTCTAGGCAAATCCGGAGACACAACACTGAGACACGAGACGAAGCCACTACGGTGCGGAAGCCATTGATGCCCTGCTTCCAGGAAAAGCCTCTAAGCTTCAGATTACAAGTCATCGTACCCCAAACCGACACAG
>NZ_JAPDBE010000087.1:0-2520 GCF_027705025.1 Aeromonas sp. D3
AAATCGGCTCAAACATGAAGAAATGAAATGACTGAGTCAGCCGAGAAGAATTTCCCCGCTTATTCGCACCTTCCCTACATACAACAAATCATTGATTAACCGTGGTTCACTCACCTTCTGGGTTGATGCCGAGGCCATGAACAACTGGTTTCACCACGGCCATCATGGGCGGCGGGGCCGCAGCCAACTATACACTGACCAGACCATCTGCACCTTCCTGATGCTCAAGGGGATTTTCAACCTCACTCTGCGGGCCACCCAGGGACTACTCGACTCCCTGTTCGAGTTGATGAACGTACCGCTTTGTGCCCCCGATTACAGCTGTGTCAGCAAGCGAGCACGCACGGTGGCGGTGGCTTATCGACAGCCCTCTAAGGGGCGCATCACTGACTTGGTTATCGATTCGACGGGCCTGAAGGTATTTGGTGAAGGCGAGTGGAAGGTCAGAAAACACGGCGCCGAGAAGCGGCGAGTGTGGCGCAAGTTGCATCTGGCGGTAGACCCGGTGACCCACGATATCGTGGCGGCGGAAGTCTCGCTGGAAAATGTCCATGATGCCGAGGTGTTGCCGACCTTGCTCAACCCACTGCGGCGCAAGCTGGGACGTGTTTATGCGGATGGCGCCTATGACAGCAAAGCCAGCCATCAGCTAATCTCGCGCAAAGGGGCGACAGCCTGTATCCCGCCTCGCAAGAACGCTGGGCTATGGGAAAAAGGACATCCAAGAAATGAGGCTGTGCTGGTGATGCGCAAGGAAGGGCTGGCGCACTGGAAGAAGATATCGGGGTATCACCGTCGCTCGCTGGCGGAAACGGCGATGTATCGGTTCAAGCAGTTGCTGGCGGGGAAAATCAGTCTGCGTAACTACAATGGCCAAGTGGGAGAAGTCATGGCGTATGTCAGTGCCATAAACAAACTGAATACCCTTGGTCTGCCTGTCAGAAAGCCCCGAGTGTAACGGTCACTTGGGGCTGGGGCAGTTGTGGCTTGATGGTTGATTTGGGAAACAGCGCCGTAATACGGCTATACTGTATATAAAAACAGTTACCAGTGAGCCACCATGTTCGCCATCCCACATCCAACCCCGGACGCTCTAGAGCTGCCGCTTTTTCTGTCCCCTGTGGTTTGCGGCTTTCCTAGCCCAGCACAGGACTATATTGAGCAAACCATAGATCTGAACCAGATCTGTATTGAGCATCCCGCTGCCACCTTCTATGTCAGGGCCAGTGGCCACAGCATGGTGGAAAAGGGCATCAATGACGGGGATCTTTTGATCGTAGATAGGGCGCTCAAGGCCCGCCACGGCGCTATCGTTCTAGCCTGCCTTGATGGAGAATTCACTGTCAAACAGCTGCAAGAACGCCCGTTCCCTGCCCTGCTACCCGCCAATCCGGATTTCCAGCCCATCCATCTATTGGACGGGCAAGAACTAGAGATTTTTGGCGTCGTAACCTATGTACTCCACAAGACCAAACTAGGCTAAACCATGCCCAACGCTATTGCCCTCGTCGATGTGAACAACTTCTATGCGTCCTGCGAGCGCCTGTTTAGGCCAGACCTAAAGGGGCGCCCGATCGTGGTGCTATCGAACAACGACGGCTGCGTTGTGGCTCGCTCAGCAGAAGCCAAGGCGCTTGGCATCAAGATGGGTGTTCCCTACTTCCAGATCCGTCAGTTCTTCGAGGCCGTAGGCGGTGTTTGGTTCTCGAGCAACTACGCCCTCTATGGTGATATGTCACAGCGCGTAATGACCACGCTGGAAGGCATGGTGCCAACTGTCGAGGTGTACAGTGTTGATGAGGCGTTTATTGAACTGAACGAATCATGGGCGGGAGACCTAACAGCATATGGTCGTCAGATCCGTGAACGAATACAGCAATGGACTGGACTCACAGTCGGCGTCGGGATCGGGCCAACCAAGACACTCGCCAAGCTGGCAAACTACGCCGCGAAGAAGTGGCCTGCGACTGGTGGAGTGGTTGATTTGCGTGATGAGGCACGCCGAGCGCGTTTGATGGCTATCACTCCGGTCGGGGAAATATGGGGAATAGGTAGAAAACTGACCACCAGGCTCGAAGCGCAAGGGATCAATAGTGTGGCGGACCTAGTCGCTGTCGATGGTAAAACCTACGGCATCGTTATGGGGTCGTTGTTGAGCGAACCGTGCTAGAGCTACGCGGCTACCCATGCGCCAGCCTGGAGCAGGACACACAAGCCAAACAGCAGATCATCTGCTCCCGATCATTCGGTGAACGGATCACACACATGAATTCCATGCATCAAGCACTCGCAGGATATATGGAACGTGCAGCTGAAAAACTCCGGGCAGAGGGAATGTGCTGTCGCCATGCCACTCTATTCATTCGCACCAGCCCCTTCAATGACAAAGAGCCCTACTACGGCAACCAGGTGAGCACCAAGTTGGCTGTACCTACTAACGATACTAAATAACTGATCCCAATAGTGCTACACCTTCGCTGTACCATAGCCATTCCCCGGGAAAGGAGACACGGTATCCAT
>NZ_JAPDBE010000088.1:0-2113 GCF_027705025.1 Aeromonas sp. D3
TTATTGGGGGAGCCTCACTGGGTTCGGCTTGAGGTTCGAGTCAGACCAAAGTCATCTGCAAAAGCACAATGCGCAACCATCACCCCGCCAGAAGTTTTTGGCTGCGCACTGTGGACTAGGGAGCTCTATCAGCGCCTCACGGGCTCAAGCATAGCAAGGCATAGGGTCGGCACTCAATACGAGCCTACAGACGACGACAGGGCCTTTGCAGCCCTTGTTAAGCAGTATGGCCCGCTTGTTGTCAGGCTATGCAGTACCATGGGGGCCAAATCCTTCGCCAAAAAACTGCTAGACGGCGTTGGTTGGGATTGTCCTTTTTAGTAACTGTTACTGAAAACACTGAGCCTTGGGAATCTCACCTCCCAAGGCCCAGCTAACCACAACAACCTGTACGGAGGCCATTATGGCTATGCATCATGTTACCGAAACTTCCTACCACGCGCTCCAGTCATTGGGCGATACCGCTTGCGCCTTGGCTGAATTGGCTGATGTTATCCCCTCCGAGGATAGATATTCCGCCTTGCTCCGCATCCTCTCCGACCGTCTTGATTCCGATATGCAGGCGATGCAAAGGGAAGTTCACGCTCTCTGGACGTTCGTTCCTGAGGTTCCCGACACGGAGGAGTAGGAGCGAGGGCGCGCAGCAACGCCGACGAACGAGAGGGGCTATCATTGCCCCTTTTTTGTTAACACATTTTGCTTAATTCCAATTAAACCAAGTGTGTTGCCGGACTTTGGTATGGTTTTCCGTACCGGACTTTACCGTGGTTTACCGTGGTTTATCGTGGACTTTGGTGCGGAATCTCGCACTCGGGCCCATGGCGAAGCCATAGAAGCGCTACCCTCGCACCCGCCCCGAGAGGCTTTGTTTCCAAGCGCGGCGCCCGCCTCTGGCGGCTCTGAATTTTCCCGAGAATGGCCCTCCTCCCCCTTCCCTGAAAAACCGGCTTTTAAGACTCTCCTGCGCTGAGGGAGATAAACGCCATAGCGCCCCTCTAATTTTGGTCACTGTGACGATAATTAAATATCTGCATCACTTTTCATACCTAGGGTTGAAAACTGCATCATAAGGGGCTAGTGTTGTCGTTGTGGGAGGCGACGGAGGAGCACACGCAACGACAGCGCTAAACCTTACTTGGAGGAAAACATGCCCAGAATAACCATTACTGTTTCTGATGAAACTCTCGCCGCAATTGATGATTTTTCGGCGCACATTGGCAAGTCACGTTCCATTGCTTGCTCGTCTGTATTGGACATGGTTGCACCCATGTTTGAGTACCTAAAAACTACCTATGATTTGGTCAAAACAGGGGACCAAAAGGGGGTGTCTGAACTTGTCGATTCTCTCGGCAATTTGCTTGACGAAACCTCGGCTCAATTTGAGTCCATGAAGGCTGGTTTTTCGGGGGTGTCCGGACAGGCTAACCCCCGTTCCTGTAATAACGGGGGTCAGGTCTCACCGACTGACCTCCAAAACCCCACACAACCCGTTGTTTTTGTTACTAAAATCCCTTCTGATACCCCTCCTGAGGATAAGGGGGGTCAAAATGCCTAGTTTTGACTGGTATCAGGCCACCCTAACAGACCAGCAACCCGATGAAGTTTTGGCCGTTTTGAAGGAGTTTTTTCCTCGCTCGGACATCAAAAGGGGTCGCCTGCTCTATGGGTACAAAGAGGCCGTCGATTTGATTAGAGGGGACCATCGAATAGTGTCCCTTATGTGGGGGCTTCACAGCTCTCCCGACCCTCATATCCAGTTCACCGGGAGTGACGCTATCGAGGGGGCTAGTCTTTGTCGAAAGCTGTGGCCAAACCATCGCGTTTCGCGTGTCGATTCTGCTATGGATTGGTATTCGCCCGGTGCTTGGGAGGAGCTTTCCACGCTAGCTCTTGAGGTTGCCAAAAAACACAATCTCAAGGTTCAGCATGTGGGGGATTTTCTTCGTGGGGAGAACGGTCGAACTCTCTACATTGGCTCCAAATCTTCCCCTGTTTTTGTCTGCCTTTACGAAAAAGGCAAACAGCCAGGCATGGAATTATTGGGGGAGCCTCACTGGGTTCGGCTTGAGGTTCGAGTCAGACCAAAGTCATCTGCAAAAGCACAATGCGCAAC
>NZ_JAPDBE010000089.1:0-1931 GCF_027705025.1 Aeromonas sp. D3
GGTATTAGCTGGTCAAGGATGGCGATCATACCTCAGAAGCCGCGCCACGCCTCGCTCATATGAGGGGATGGTTAAGGATAATCCCCCCTAAAAATGGGGGGATTACCAATGCTGCGTCGTTGTGGTCGTGCAGGGGGGGATAGGTATCAACTCAGTCCTTTGGGTGTGGCTTGTTTTGTTTGGCGACTAATGAGATCGCACAAACTGGGCTGAGTTCACTATCTCCGGTGATCTACTATTCGGAACAGCTATTTAGGTGGCTATGCTGACATTGCCAACCCTATATCTGCGAAAACCTCAGGCTCCTACCTTGAACTGCAGGCAACGTTAAAAATGCCGACCTGCAATTGTTAATTATTAATCCTGCGAGGTGAAATAAAACCAGTGATATTCCAGAGCGTGGCTCGATAGCCCTACTTTGTCCACCAATCTTTGTCCATCCAAATCCCGATATTGAGCATCCTTGATGCTGTCGCTGACCCGTATGGTCAGAGTGCGTGGGTCAATCGACAACAGGAAACTATCAAACAGGCGGTGAATATCGGTGCGCAATAGCAAGCCATTCTTGATGTGGTTATCCTTCTCCCCACGGTAGGGATAAATGTGAGCAGCATCCAAGACATTCAAGGTTTCGCAGCCGGTGATGGCACACTTTCCCCACGCCTTGCGCAAACTGTTTCTAAAGTCACTTTGCCCTGCACGAATAGTGATGCTCGTCTTCTTCTTGATACGCTCATCCTCCTGCTTGAGTTTAAATGTGCTCACGATCTTGTTTTTGGACTGTGCGAGGCTTGATTTGACAGGCTTGACTAGGATTGGCTGCGCTTTGACATGGGCCAAAGCATCAGGATATTTTGTGATGGCCACAATGGTTTCCTTAAAGCTGGGTAAACCCAGTTCGGTAATCACAGAAGTCTCGAGAAAATTTTTATAAAAAATCAGCTTGAAATCCAAACCACGCTCATAGCGCATTTTTGCTAAGACGGTTGCAGCCTCATCCGCATATTTGAAACAAGTGCGCCGGTCACGCCATAGTAGGTCAATTTCATCGATATTCAGGTTGTTGTAACGAGCCAAGATCTCGGCCAGATTGTGCTGGTTGGGGGCGGCTGACGGAGTGCCTGCAGGTGTAGACTGGTGGCTTTTGGTAGACGAGGGGTCAGCACTGACTAGTGAGGGGGCTGTGAGTGTGAGGATGGTGCGCGACGCGCTGATCGGAGATGTGACTGCAGGTGCTGGCACAGCCGAGTGCGGCGAGGCCGCGACGGTAACTACGGGCTGTTTGTTTATGACTGGGGCAGTGGAGGGGGCGGCTATCGGCCCGGTTTCTTGTTCCGATACGCCAACATCAGTATCAATATCGCCATCGTTGTCGCTCTCATTGTTATCATCAAAGCTCAGGTAACTTTCGCCATTCCAAATTGGTAGGGCGAGGTAACAATGATAATCAATGTTGTCATCGATCATGCCCAGTGCTTTATGCAGCAGGAACAACACCACCGACCGCTCTATGACACTCGCATCCAGGTCTCGCCACTTTTCTTTGAGAACTTCTAATTCTTGTCCACTGTAGTTGGCAAATGTATCGTCTATTATCAACAACTGTTTGTTGGATAGCTTAACAACTCGGTCAGCAAAAATATTTGTGAGTAAAAATGAGATTAATTCTTTTTGGGTTGTCTTGGAAATAATCGTCTTAGGTTCTTCTAGAAATGTACCTTCCATTCTGTCGAGCGCTTTTAGGCAACGACCTGCCAAATGGTTCATCGCATCACTACGCTTCTCATAGGCATGGAAAGGTACTACACAATAAATGTTGCCATTACGCAAATGCGTTAATGTCAATTTAAACTCATCTAGGGAAGGTGCGAATAAGCGGGGAAATTCTTCTCGGCTGACTCAGTCATTTCATTTCTTCATGTTTGAGCCGA
>NZ_JAPDBE010000090.1:0-1675 GCF_027705025.1 Aeromonas sp. D3
ACGCCGTGGGTCGATGTTTGATGTTATGGAGCAGCAACGATGTTACGCAGCAGGGCAGTCGCCCTAAAACAAAGTTATGTGTTTTTCTTGCAAGCGCCATGATTAATCAAAACTTTTTTCTAGCCATGCGGCATGGGTGAATTAAAAAACAGTGCCTTAGAGCGTCAATTTGGTACCTTATTTTTGCGATTTTAAGTGGTTGTAAGTTGCTGTTTTTAAGGTGTTTATTTTTCTTGAGAACTGGTTGGTAAATGTTAGTCTTCGACTCAAATAGAAAGAGGGCTAGAAAATGGATAAAACAGACCAGTTATATGTACAAGCAGACTTTTCACATCAAGACATGAGTGGTCAGTATTTTAAAAATTGCAAATTTTTCTGCTGTTCCTTTAAACGAGCGAACCTCCGCGATACACAATTTGTAGATTGTTCTTTCATTGAACGAGGTGAATTAGAGGGGTGTGATTTTTCTTACTCGGATCTTAGAGATGCATCTTTTAAAAACTGCAGTCTTTCAATGTCGTATTTCAAAGGTGCAAATTGTTTTGGTATCGAGTTCAGAGAATGCGATTTAAAGGGTGCCAATTTTGCTCAAGCTAGCTTCATGAATCAGGTATCGAACAGAATGTATTTTTGTTCAGCTTATATAACAGGTTGTAATCTTTCATACGCCAACTTTGAAAGGCAGTGTATCGAAAAGTGTGATTTGTTTGAGAATAGATGGATTGGCGCAAATCTGAGTGGTGCATCATTTAAAGAGTCTGATTTAAGTCGGGGAGTATTTTCTGAAGGGTGTTGGAGCCAGTGTAGGTTGCAAGGTTGTGATTTGAGCCACTCGGAGTTGTATGGTTTAGACCCTCGGAAAGTTGACCTTACAGGTGTAAAAATCTGTTCGTGGCAGCAAGAACAACTTTTAGAGCAATTAGGTTTAATAGTAGTTCCTGACTAAATTTGATGGTTTGAACACACACATAACAAACGCCTCAAGAGGGACTGTCAACGCGTGGCGTTTCCAGTCCCAATGAGCTGTGGTGGTTACGGCTGTTGTGTTTGGGTTTAGTGTCATGCGTTGCCAGCCCCTTAGGCGGGCGTTAGATGCCAGATTTGGCGTTGCGTATGCTCACAGAAAATCGACAGCCGCAAGACTGTTTTTGGCAACTCATAGCCACCACTATTTATCCTTCATACCGTAGAGGAGATTGCACGTGAAGAACTGGCTCTTTCTGGCTATTGCAATATTTGGTGAGGTCGTCGCAACTTCCGCACTGAAGTCCAGCCATGGATTCACCAAGTTAGTTCCTTCTGTTGTAGTTGTGGCTGGCTACGGGCTTGCGTTCTATTTCCTCTCTCTCGCAATCAAGTCCATCCCGGTCGGCATTGCTTATGCTGTTTGGGCTGGCCTCGGCATCGTACTTGTGGCAGCTATCGCTTGGATCTTCCATGGCCAGAAACTAGACTTGTGGGCGTTCGTTGGCATGGGACTTATCGTTAGTGGCGTCGCCGTTCTAAATCTGCTATCCAAGGTCAGCGCACATTGATCGGGCTGGCATCTAACAATTCATTCAAGCCGACGCCGCTTCGCGGCGCGGCTTAATTCAGGTGTTAGGCATCACAAAGTACAGCATCGTGACCAACAGCAACGATTCCGTCACACTGCGCCTCATGACTGAGCATGACC
>NZ_JAPDBE010000091.1:0-1502 GCF_027705025.1 Aeromonas sp. D3
CTGTCTCTTATACAAAAATCCCCAAGCATCGCTTGGGGATTTTTTTGAACTTCTCTCCCATTCTGTGATCTGAACCTTTCATCACTCTCCCTCTGGTTCTAACATGCCCTTCACTCAACCGGCGCACTGGGCGCAGGCACAGTTTGGTCACGCCAACCTGAACGACCCAAGACGCACCAGAAGGCTGGTCGCCCTCGCCACTGCCCTTGCTCACCAACCAGGAGATTGCGTGTCACACCTTCCCCTCTCACCTGCTGATATGGAAGGCGCATACCGCTTCATTCGTAGCCCACATGTCAGTGCCGAGGCCATTGCCAACGCCGGCTTTGCCGTCACCGCCGCCCATGCCAGAGACCATTCTCTCTTGTTGGCACTGGAAGACACCACGGCCCTTACCTTCAATCATGCCAGCGTCAAAGACCAGCTGGGCCACACCAACCAGGGCAGCAGTCGTGCCCTGCTGGCTCACTCCGTGCTGCTGTTCGCGCCGCACAAGCGCAAGGTGGTCGGCTTGGCCGCCCAGCAAATATGGACTCGCGATGTCAGCAAGCGAGGGCAGCGTGCCCACTACGCGACCCGCCCCTATGAGGAGAAAGAGAGCTACAAATGGGAGCAAACCGCCAAAACGCTCGCCACCCGGCTTGGCAGCACCATTGCCAACGTTATCTCGGTCTGTGACCGGGAAGCGGATATCTACGAATACCTGCACTACAAGCAGAAACATACCCAGCGCTTCGTGGTGCGCTCAATGCAAAGCCGCTGTATCAACGAGCACGACAACAAGCTCTACGACTATGCCAGGCAGTGCCAATCCGCGGGCACCCGGGTGGTCAAGATTCCCCAGCGGGGTGGCAGAAAAGCCAGAGAGGCCGTGCTCGATATCAAGTTTGCCAGGGTCACCCTGAAAGCCCCGGCCAACAAGCGTAGGGAGCCTGATATCCCGCTCTACTACGTGGGATGCATCGAGCAGGGCGATGCCGCCGACCGGCTGGAGTGGCATCTGCTGACCAGTGAAGCGGTGACCAGCGCCGGGCAGGCCAGCGAGATTATCGGCTACTACGAGCGGCGCTGGCTCATCGAGGATTATCACAAGGTCTGGAAGAGTGCAGGCACGCGGGTCGAGGCGTTGAGGATGCAGAGCCGGGAAAACCTGACGCGTATGAGCGTCATCCTGGCCTTTATCGCGGTGCGGCTGCTGCAGTTGCGATTTATCAAAGAGGAGCCTGCCGCGCAGGGAGAGAGCTGCAAAGGAGTGCTGGGCACAAAGAGCTGGAAGCTGCTGTGGTTGAAGATGGAGAAGAGGGCCCTGCCGAATGAAGCCCCCGATATGGCGTGGGCGTACAAGAGCCTGGCGATACTGGGGGGCTGGAAGGACACCAAGCGCACGGGGCGAGCCTCGATAGCGGTGTTATGGGAGGGCTGGTTTAGGTTACAGACCCTCCTTGAAGGCTATGAACTGGCGCAGTCTCTTGAGCATCAACAGTTGTGATCAAGAGACAGCC
>NZ_JAPDBE010000092.1:0-1356 GCF_027705025.1 Aeromonas sp. D3
TAACTTTGTTTTAGGGCGACTGCCCTGCTGCGTAACATCGTTGCTGCTCCATAACATCAAACATCGACCCACGGCGTAACGCGCTTGCTGCTTGGATGCCCGAGGCATAGACTGTACAAAAAAACAGTCATAACAAGCCATGAAAACCGCCACTGCGCCGTTACCACCGCTGCGTTCGGTCAAGGTTCTGGACCAGTTGCGTGAGCGCATACGCTACTTGCATTACAGCTTACCAACCGAACAGGCTTATGTCCACTGGGTTCGTGCCTTCATCCGTTTCCACGGTGTGCGTCACCCGGCAACCTTGGGCAGCAGCGAAGTCGAGGCATTTCTGTCCTGGCTGGCGAACGAGCGCAAGGTTTCGGTCTCCACGCATCGTCAGGCATTGGCGGCCTTGCTGTTCTTCTACGGCAAGGTGCTGTGCACGGATCTGCCCTGGCTTCAGGAGATCGGAAGACCTCGGCCGTCGCGGCGCTTGCCGGTGGTGCTGACCCCGGATGAAGTGGTTCGCATCCTCGGTTTTCTGGAAGGCGAGCATCGTTTGTTCGCCCAGCTTCTGTATGGAACGGGCATGCGGATCAGTGAGGGTTTGCAACTGCGGGTCAAGGATCTGGATTTCGATCACGGCACGATCATCGTGCGGGAGGGCAAGGGCTCCAAGGATCGGGCCTTGATGTTACCCGAGAGCTTGGCACCCAGCCTGCGCGAGCAGCTGTCGCGTGCACGGGCATGGTGGCTGAAGGACCAGGCCGAGGGCCGCAGCGGCGTTGCGCTTCCCGACGCCCTTGAGCGGAAGTATCCGCGCGCCGGGCATTCCTGGCCGTGGTTCTGGGTTTTTGCGCAGCACACGCATTCGACCGATCCACGGAGCGGTGTCGTGCGTCGCCATCACATGTATGACCAGACCTTTCAGCGCGCCTTCAAACGTGCCGTAGAACAAGCAGGCATCACGAAGCCCGCCACACCGCACACCCTCCGCCACTCGTTCGCGACGGCCTTGCTCCGCAGCGGTTACGACATTCGAACCGTGCAGGATCTGCTCGGCCATTCCGACGTCTCTACGACGATGATTTACACGCATGTGCTGAAAGTTGGCGGTGCCGGAGTGCGCTCACCGCTTGATGCGCTGCCGCCCCTCACTAGTGAGAGGTAGGGCAGCGCAAGTCAATCCTGGCGGATTCACTACCCCTGCGCGAAGGCCATCGGTGCCGCATCGAACGGCCGGTTGCGGAAAGTCCTCCCTGCGTCCGCTGATGGCCGGCAGCAGCCCGTCGTTGCCTGATGGATCCAACCCCTCCGCTGCTATAGTGCAGTCGGCTTCTGACGTTCAGTGCAGCCGTCTTCTGAAAACGACAA
>NZ_JAPDBE010000093.1:0-1262 GCF_027705025.1 Aeromonas sp. D3
CCTTAACCATCCCCTCATATGAGCGAGGCGTGGCGCGGCTTCTGAGGTATGATCGCCATCCTTGACCAGCTAATACCCAACAGACTATCCCCATGTTTAACCACGAACTAATCCTCAACCACATCGACGATATATTTGGACAGGACATGCATGCCAAGCGTGTTCTTTCCCTCGCCAATGCTACCCTCGGGGTTATCGAGTCAGGTTCACTGGCCATCCACGCCATCGGTAGTGGCCTCTCCTTGGCCAACGGTCTCGAACGTAAACATGCGGTTAAACAGGTGGATCGCCTGCTCACTAACACCAAGCTCAATGTCTGGAGCCTCTTTGACGATTGGGTGCCCTATGTGGTCGGTGAACGTACCGAGATCGTAGTCTCCATGGACTGGACCGAATTCGATGCCGATGATCACAGTACCTTGGTTATCAGCCTGCAAACCAACCACGGTCGCAGTACTCCGCTGCTGTGGAAAACCCATCGGAAATCGTTGCTCAAAGGGCAACGCAATGCCCATGAGAAAGAGCTGCTCACCAAGCTCAAGCAGACGTTGCCAGAGGGTATCTTCGTGACGGTAGTAGCTGACCGCGGCTTTGGTTACATGGAGCTGTTCGAACGCCTGGAGCAAGAGCTAGGCTTTGCTTATCTCATTAGATTTAAAGGAAATGTTTTGGTTGGTTACCCTGGTGTAGAGCAGGTTCCAGCTCGGGACTGGCTAACGCCGACCGGGCGCACCCGAACCCTCAAAGCGGTGGAGCTAACTGGGCAGCGACAGCCTGTCGAACGGGTCTATTGTTGTCATAAGAGTGGCATGAAAGACGCGTGGTTTCTGGCCAGTAACCGGACCGACCTGAGCGCCGCCAAGGCGTTGCAACTATACGGCCAGCGCTGGGGTATCGAGACCAGTTTTCGTGATATCAAAGATTACAAATTCGGCATGGGTATGGGAGATGTGCACATCAGTAATCCGGTCCGGCGCGACCGACTGTTTTTATTCAGTGCCCTGGCCATCGTCTTGCTGACGCTGCTGGGTAAGGCTGGAGACAGTGTCGGTCTAGAGAGAACGATCAAGGTCAATACCAGCAAGAGCCGAACCTATTCGTTCTTTCGGCAAGGGGTCATCTATTACCAGTTGCTACCTAAAATGAAAGAAGCCAATGCGGTCTTGTTGATGGATAAATTTATCTACTACCTGAAGCAACACCGCTTATATACCCGCACACTTGGAATTATTTGAGTCTCTAAAAATGAGGGGATCTCTGAG
>NZ_JAPDBE010000095.1:0-1193 GCF_027705025.1 Aeromonas sp. D3
GGTAAGCAGAGTTTTTGAAATGTAAGGCCTTTGAATAAGACAAAAGGCTGCCTCATCGCTAACTTTGCAACAGTGCCAATTTATGAGTAAAGGATTATGTCCACGATAAGCACCTGGGTCGATTCCTGGGAGGCGGCCATGAGGGTAGGGAAGCGCCGTCCCGTCAAGTCAGCGTAATGCTCTGCCAGTGTTACAACCAATTAACCAATTCTGATTAGAAAAACTCATCGAGCATCAAATGAAACTGCAATTTATTCATATCAGGATTATCAATACCATATTTTTGAAAAAGCCGTTTCTGTAATGAAGGAGAAAACTCACCGAGGCAGTTCCATAGGATGGCAAGATCCTGGTATCGGTCTGCGATTCCGACTCGTCCAACATCAATACAACCTATTAATTTCCCCTCGTCAAAAATAAGGTTATCAAGTGAGAAATCACCATGAGTGACGACTGAATCCGGTGAGAATGGCAAAAGCTTATGCATTTCTTTCCAGACTTGTTCAACAGGCCAGCCATTACGCTCGTCATCAAAATCACTCGCATCAACCAAACCGTTATTCATTCGTGATTGCGCCTGAGCGAGACGAAATACGCGATCGCTGTTAAAAGGACAATTACAAACAGGAATCGAATGCAACCGGCGCAGGAACACTGCCAGCGCATCAACAATATTTTCACCTGAATCAGGATATTCTTCTAATACCTGGAATGCTGTTTTCCCGGGGATCGCAGTGGTGAGTAACCATGCATCATCAGGAGTACGGATAAAATGCTTGATGGTCGGAAGAGGCATAAATTCCGTCAGCCAGTTTAGTCTGACCATCTCATCTGTAACATCATTGGCAACGCTACCTTTGCCATGTTTCAGAAACAACTCTGGCGCATCGGGCTTCCCATACAATCGATAGATTGTCGCACCTGATTGCCCGACATTATCGCGAGCCCATTTATACCCATATAAATCAGCATCCATGTTGGAATTTAATCGCGGCCTCGAGCAAGACGTTTCCCGTTGAATATGGCTCATAACACCCCTTGTATTACTGTTTATGTAAGCAGACAGTTTTATTGTTCATGATGATATATTTTTATCTTGTGCAATGTAACATCAGAGGGCACTGTTGCAAATAGTCGGTGGTGATAAACTTATCATCCCCTTTTGCTGATGGAGCTGCACATGAACCCATTCA
>NZ_JAPDBE010000096.1:0-1148 GCF_027705025.1 Aeromonas sp. D3
TGGGCAGCGGTTTTCTTGTTGGTGGTGATGGCCAGGATCCAGGCTTGCGGGAAGTACTTGCGAATGGCCTTGGCAGATTTGCCGCCTTCGGTAGCGACCACGATCAGCGGGGCGTCCAGCTTCTCGGAGGTCTCGACCGCGCCTTTACAGACCGCTTCGGTGATGCGCAGCTTGTTGCTGTCGTTGGCAGCAGACAGGTTGGACGGCATGACGGCATCGGTACGCTCGCAGATGGTGGCCATGATGGTCACGGCTTCCAGCGGGTACTTGCCCTTGGCGGACTCACCGGACAGCATGACTGCATCGGTACCGTCCAGGATGGCGTTGGCCACGTCGCCAGCTTCGGCGCGGGTCGGACGCGGGTTCTTGATCATGGAATCCAGCATCTGGGTGGCGGTGATAACCACTTTGCGTGCCTTGTTGCACTTGGTGATGATCATCTTCTGGGCGAAGATCACTTCTTCAACCGGAATTTCCACGCCCATGTCGCCACGTGCCACCATGATGCCGTCGGAGACAGCCAGAATCTCGTCGAAGTTGTCCAGGCCTTCCTGGTTTTCGATCTTGGAGATGATCTGGATGTTCTCGCCACCGTGGGCTCTCAGGTGCTCACGGATTTCCAGCACGTCTTCTTTCTTGCGAATGAAGGAGGCAGCAACGAAATCAACGCCTTGCTCGCAACCGAAGATGAGGTCGCGCTTGTCTTTCTCGGCCAGGGCCGGCAGCTTGATGGAGACGCCCGGCAGGTTGATGCCTTTGTTCTCGCCCAGATCACCGCTGTTCAGCACTTTACAGATGACTTCACGCTCGGTGATTTCGATCACGTCCATGCCGATCAGGCCGTCATCCACCAGGATGCGGTTGCCGACGCGCAGGTCGTTGGCGAAACCGGCATAGGTCACGGCCACTTTGTCTTTGTTGCCAATGACGGTCTGGTCGGTGGTGAAGGTGAAGGTCTGGCCAGCGACCAGGGCAACGTCGTTGCCGCCTTCCAGCTTGATGGTACGGATTTCCGGACCCTTGGTGTCGAGCAGTATGGCTGCGTGCTTGCCGGTTTCGGCCATGACAGCGCGCAGGTTGTTGATACGACCACCGTGCTCGGCGTAATCGCCGTGGGAGAAGTTCAGGCGCATGACGTTCATGCCGGC
>NZ_JAPDBE010000097.1:0-1032 GCF_027705025.1 Aeromonas sp. D3
GGCTATGTCCCAATTACGTGTTGCATGGGGTGCCCCAGCGCCTCATGCAAACACGCTTTGATATTCACACCCCTTCCGTAACGTTCCAGCATCCTGCGCCAACCCAGGTAATTCTTCAGGTAGTGGGTCGCCACGCCATGGAACCGCTCCATCCACTCTTTCAACCGATGGTGATATCCGTTTACATGCTGGATGTGATACGCACCAACCACCCGTTCGCCCCGACGATTGTGCACCACTTGATGGGTCACCCCCTGCGCTTGACTGAAACTGGCATACACGCCCGCACCATCGCTACAAAGCACCGCGTCAGGTGAAACCAAGGGCTTCAAGACCGCTATCACTGTTTCGGCATTCATCTTATCCAGCTGAAAATCCGCATGGTGGCCTGCCCGGTCTTGCACCACCATCACCGGAATGTAATCCGGCCCGGTTCCACGGGTTCGCCCTTTACCACCGCGATGCCGTGGCGGACGCGGCAGTCCCCGTTGCCCCTTGAACGATTCGAGGAAGAAGGTCTCATCAATCTCAACGATGCCCTCTTCCCGTGTGGCTTGATGGGTTGCCATCGCGCGCAAGAAGCGGTGACGCCAGAGGAAGGCGGTATTTTTGCTGACGCCGCAACGCAGCGCAGCCTGACGGACGGTCAGCCCTTCAATGAGGGCTTGCGCGTAGTCTTCCCAGCACTGTGCTTTGCGCAACCGGGCCAGGGGCGTCTTGGTGAGCACGGTGCTGGTGCGCAGACACAGTTTGCAACGGTAGCGGCGCAGTCCCCGACTCCATCCCCAAGGCGCCAGCTGAGTAGGTTCGGCCTGACAATGAGGGCAACCGCTGCATGCTGGTAACAGGGCATTGAGTGAGGTAATGGCGTGTGGCGCCGTGAGCTCCTGCTGGGCAACACGGCGCTGGCGCAGGGTAAACAGTGGAAAGAGGGATAACAGGTATTGAAAGGCTGGGGTATCCATGATGGTAGACCTCAAGGTGATGGCCTACTTCAAGCTTAGCCTTTCAACACACAATTGGGACAGAGCC
>NZ_JAPDBE010000098.1:0-1018 GCF_027705025.1 Aeromonas sp. D3
TCCTCGTTGAACACCACATCAAGAATGTAATGCTGGCTGTTCTCTATCCGCCAGTGCTGCCGTATATAGTGCCCTAGCAGCTTGTGCTTGGGGGATAACGAGCTGACATAGTAAGAGGTATCTACCGTTCCTTTTCCGTTGGCGCTGCGGTGACGCTCAACGGCAATGATGCTGCGGATTGTCGGCCATTTCTCCGTCAACTCTGGCGGTAATTTGGCTTTTAATTGAAACACATAACGCTCTTCCTGGCGGCCATGTCCACTCTCTTTGTGCTCGACGACAATCTTCTCTTTCTGGGCGTCAAACAGTGACTGGAATTGCGATTGAACCGCTTGATACAGCTTCGGTTGATTATTCTTGACCTGTACCACTACATGAGCCTTCTTCTCGCTGATTTTCTCCAGTGTCTCACGCTGACAATGCAACGCATCGAGTGTGACAACGGCTCCTTTTAGCTCAAGAATGTCCAGCATATCTTTGACGGTTTCGATTTCCCCCTTCTTGTTAGGGGTTGCTTTCTGGCTTAACACCAGCCCATTTTCGGTATCGTAAGCCGTGACCAACTGAAGCGCATCCTTGGCATTTCCCCGAAAGGAGCCGCGTAACACCTTGCCATCAAAGGCAATGATGGGTTTGCCCTGATGAGTGCGCTGTTCATTGACCCAGCACAGCAACGCTTCAAGCAAGGTATCGATGACAATGCAGCGCAGAATGCGGGCAACCGTGTGACGCCGCGGGATGCCGTTGGCAAAGGGGCGATGCTGACGGAGCCAATCGATCTTTGAATCGCCATAGGTTTCGATGTCATTCCAGCCCTCGGCACCACTCATGATGGCACTGATGACAAGGAACATGACATCAACCAGGTTATGTTTACGATTGATCTCAGAGCGAGTTTCTTCGACAAGGGTAAGGTGTTCAATCAACGTCATAGCGCGTGCCTCCTGCATGGAGACGCGATTAGATCACAGACGATCTGCCTGTTCAAATTTCATTAACAAAGTGCGATCCCGCCCTG
>NZ_JAPDBE010000099.1:0-957 GCF_027705025.1 Aeromonas sp. D3
GGCTCTGTTGCAAAGATTGGCGGCAGTCAGAGGTAGGCTGTCGCTCTGCGCCGATCAGGCGGCTGCTGCGAAATGGTGGTTGAGCATGCCCATGGCCTCCGTCAGCGCCGAGGGCCCAATGCCAAAAGCTCTCTCCACAAGGCGCACCTCGCCCCTGATGCCGGGCTGCAGGCACCAGGGGCGAGCCTGTCCTTTGCGCAGGGCTCGCATGACTTCGAATCCCTTGATCGTGGCATAGGCCGTGGGGATCGATTTGAAACCGCGCACCGGCTTGATCAGTATCTTGAGCTTTCCGTGATCGGCCTCGATCACGTTATTGAGATACTTCACCTGCCGGTGGGCCGTCTCCCGGTCCAGCTTTCCTTCGCGCTTCAATTCGGTGATCGCTGCACCATAGCTCGGCGCTTTGTCGGTATTGAGCGTGGCAGGCTTTTCCCAGTGCTTCAGGCCTCGCAGGGCCTTGCCCAGGAACCGCTTCGCTGCCTTGGCGCTGCGGGTCGGCGACAGGTAGAAATCGATCGTGTCGCCCCGCTTGTCGACTGCCCGGTACAGGTAGGTCCACTTGCCCCGCACCTTGACGTAGGTTTCATCCAGGCGCCAGCTCGGATCAAAGCCACGCCGCCAGAACCAGCGCAGCCGCTTCTCCATCTCCGGGGCGTAGCACTGGACCCAGCGATAGATCGTCGTATGGTCGACCGAAATGCCGCGTTCCGCCAGCATTTCCTCAAGGTCGCGATAGCTGATCGGATAGCGACAATACCAGCGCACCGCCCACAGGATCACATCACCCTGGAAATGGCGCCACTTGAAATCCGTCATCGTTCCGTCCGTCCAATCTCCGCCAAGCATGCTCAAGCTTCACGATTTTTGCAACAGAGCCCACACGAGTATTGAGCATAGTCGAGATTGGTGCAGATCACTTCTGATATTGAACTGTCAGGAGCTGGCTGCACAACA
>NZ_JAPDBE010000100.1:0-820 GCF_027705025.1 Aeromonas sp. D3
GGCACTGTTGCAAATAGTCGGTGGTGATAAACTTATCATCCCCTTTTGCTGATGGAGCTGCACATGAACCCATTCAAAGGCCGGCATTTTCAGCGTGACATCATTCTGTGGGCCGTACGCTGGTACTGCAAATACGGCATCAGTTACCGTGAGCTGCAGGAGATGCTGGCTGAACGCGGAGTGAATGTCGATCACTCCACGATTTACCGCTGGGTTCAGCGTTATGCGCCTGAAATGGAAAAACGGCTGCGCTGGTACTGGCGTAACCCTTCCGATCTTTGCCCGTGGCACATGGATGAAACCTACGTGAAGGTCAATGGCCGCTGGGCGTATCTGTACCGGGCCGTCGACAGCCGGGGCCGCACTGTCGATTTTTATCTCTCCTCCCGTCGTAACAGCAAAGCTGCATACCGGTTTCTGGGTAAAATCCTCAACAACGTGAAGAAGTGGCAGATCCCACGATTCATCAACACGGATAAAGCGCCCGCCTATGGTCGCGCGCTTGCTCTGCTCAAACGCGAAGGCCGGTGCCCGTCTGACGTTGAACACCGACAGATTAAGTACCGGAACAACGTGATTGAATGCGATCATGGCAAACTGAAACGGATAATCAACGCCACGCTGGGATTTAAATCCATGAAGACGGCTTACGCCACCATCAAAGGTATTGAGGTGATGCGTGCACTACGCAAAGGCCAGGCCTCAGCATTTTATTATGGTGATCCCCTGGGCGAAATGCGCCTGGTAAGCAGAGTTTTTGAAATGTAAGGCCTTTGAATAAGACAAAAGGCTGCCTCATCGCTAACTTTGCAACAGTGCC
>NZ_JAPDBE010000101.1:0-688 GCF_027705025.1 Aeromonas sp. D3
TTAGTGCGCACTTCCTTCGGTATCAATTTCAGACCCTTCTTGAACATGCGGTAGGGGGTCTGACCCTCCATCATCCTGCCCTGATGTGGCCGCTGGGTGTTGTAGTGTTCCAGATAGCTATCCAGGTCTGTCTGCATCTGCTCCACCGACTCATACCAAGTCGTTCTCCCCTTGATACGGAAGTGTTCATCCAGCAAGGTTCGATGTAGCCGCTCGATAAAGCCGTTGCTCTGCGGCCTGCGCACCTTGGTTGTCCGGTGCTCAATCCCCCCCAGTTGCAGGAACAGCTCGTAGGGATGATGGTCAGGGCGCCCGCAGAACTCGCGCCCGTTGTCCGACAGGATGGTATAGACCCGTGCCTCGTGGGTTTCAAAGAATGGCAGCACCGTTTCGTTGAGCACATGGACCGAGGTGATGGGCAGCTTGCTGGTGTAGAGCCGCCCCCAGGCGTGGCGGCTATAGCAGTCCAGCACGGTTTGCAGATACACCTTACCGACCCCCTTGAGCGCGCCGACGAAGAAGGTGTCGACCGCCACCAGTTCCCCGGTGTAGTGGACCTCTATCTGACGTTCTCGGAACTCGGGACTGAAGCGCTCGAGCAGGCGAATTTGCTCGTCATTGAGCTCAATCGTTTGTTCCCGATGGGTTTTCTCGAGACGTAACAAGCGGTCGTGTTTGGAGAGCAAAT
>NZ_JAPDBE010000102.1:0-558 GCF_027705025.1 Aeromonas sp. D3
AGGCAGAACTTGGGGTTCTTCTTCAACCATCGCTCGGTCTGTTTGCTTTTGTGAATGATGTAGTTATCGAGGATCAGTGTGATGGTTTTGGCTCGTCGGTAGTGGCGACGCAGCTTTTCCAGCATGGCGATAAACAGCGATGAGTTTTTCTTTATCCCGCTGACGTAAAGTACTCTTCCATTGCCTGCATGGAGAACGCCTGCCAGGTAATGTTTGGCGTTCTTTCCAGGTGTGACAACCCGCTTTTGCTGCGCTCTGAACATCCAGTCGGCCCCTAATTTGGGATTAAGGTCTATATCGACTTCATCCTCATAAAACACCGGATTATCTGCATCACAGCGGGCCAGTACCGCGTCGATATTAGCCATTTTCTCCTGATAGGCCGGGTCTTTTATCCGCAAGGTCGGCACGGGCCTTCGCCAGACAATGCCCATACGCGGTAACCATCGGCGGAGCGTGGAGGCTGCCATATTGAGCCCCATTAACCGATTGATTTTGATAGCCAATAGTTCGGTACACCAACGGCTGCGCTGATAACCAAAATCTTGCGGAGAAAAC
>NZ_JAPDBE010000104.1:0-530 GCF_027705025.1 Aeromonas sp. D3
CAAGAAGTTTCCAAAGCACTTGTAACAAATGTTTGAGAACTACTTTTTAAATCAGCTTTCCAGATTGTTAAAGAGCATGTTTGCAACGGTCATCGACCGAAGAAAACAGACATAAACACGCATGCTTATGTCTGCATTCTTGTTAGCAAGAAGAGAAGTGGCGTCCCCTAGGGGATTCGAACCCCTGTTACCGCCGTGAAAGGGCGGTGTCCTAGGCCTCTAGACGAAGGGGACCCAAAATCATCTTTGCGCTGCGCTAGCAGTGCAGATTTTGGGTAATGGCGAGTGCTGAGCCTGCGAGGCCGAGCGCCATTATTCACATCCCAAAACCCAATGACAGGGCTTCTCTCATCTGACCTAAGCCAGATAAGCACTGACACGCCAAGGCGCATCAGGTCTTTGCTCTAACTACTTTGAATCAAGGCAATCTGTGTGAACACTCAACAACGTCGGCATCTTAAGGTAAGGAGGTGATCCAACCCCAGGTTCCCCTAGGGTTACCTTGTTACGACTTCACCCCAGTCATGAAT